>JAUWGF010000054.1:0-9981 GCA_030606515.1 Deltaproteobacteria bacterium
ATTATCCTGAGGACCATAATGGGAACTAATTAGGGGATGCTTTTTCAGACCATCGTGGGAAACTATACAGCAGGCAATCCCACCCTTTTTACCGGGATTTTATCCTCGGATTTAACTGGGAGAATATAGTGGGGTGGGACAATCGGTATGTATCTGGATTTTGCCCCGACAGTCGAGACCGATTTTTAATGTGCCTAACTTCTTCCCCAGTTGTTGGCAGCGGTCCTTCAGAAACCCACAGAGTTCCAACTCTTTCCATATTGGAGCGCTCTTCCCTTTGAGTGTCCTCAAGCGATTCTGCACCTTGGCCATCCGTTTAAGTGCATCATCAACGGCCTCCAGCATATCCTGCTGAAACTCGGGGTCATGGATATGATCTGGGGCGTTATCCCGCACCAGAGAGAGTATAGTGGCCGCATTCTTGACATCGTGGAGGACAAAGGCTGATAGTCTGTCCCATGCCTCTTGCTCACGGGCATGGGCCAGTTTCTCTGCCATTCGAACTGCCAGCAGGGCCGAAGCCGCCTGGGTTCCTAGAGCTGTCAACAAGTCAAAATCGTCCTGGCCGTATTGTCCTCCAGTGAACTCCGGCCCGATGCCGATTAACCCGACGAGTTGGTCGCCGATGAAGAGCGGTGTCAGTAGTACCAGGTTGAGACCGACCAAAAAGCCCTTCTTTTTTACCGCTATTTCTTTCCATGCCTTATCCGGTTCTTTGTCTTCAAGGTAAAAATAGTGATGTGTCTTGAGGAATTGGATTAGAGGATCATGAGGAGAAAGAGCATTTCCATTTGCTTTGCCATTCGGGTTTTTATGGGAAAAAACGGGTCCGTAACCATGTTCAGTATCCCCAAGCCATATAATGAGATTGGTCGTATAGAGACTCTCAGCCAGGACTTGGCGCAGGGCCTTCACCACATCGGCCTCGGTCAATGCCCCCTGAAGTTGATGAGAAAGGGCCAGCCACTCGTCCCGATACTCATATTTGTTGACATAAAAATGGGTGCTGATAAAGAAGTGCACTCGTCGACGCAGCTTGCCGGAGCAGATGAAGATGCCGAGAGCAACCAACCCCAGAGCCAGAAACAGCCAGCGCAGGACAAAGGGGAGCGGTAGCCCGAAGGTTCGCATGACCAGGGAGACGATTCCAAGGGCAAATAAATATACAGCAAATATTGATGGGGCGACAAAGGAATAAACTACCTTCCTGGATACAAACATCTTGCGGTTTAACAGCCGATGACGGGCTACTGCGTAAACCATTAAAGACCAGGCAAGGAGCAGGAGTGCAGCGAGCAGAAATAAATGATCAGGAACAAGACGGAGGTATGTGAGCCGATAGGAGGTCGCCCAGCACAGTGTTCCGCAGACCAGGAAGCTTCCGACTATCAGAAATTTATACTCCCAGCGATGTGCCGGCGTCAGGGCACGCCAGAACTGCTCCAGGCGCCAGGCGCCAAACAGCATGGCTATCAGGATAAAAATGGAATAGAAATATACAGGACCATAAAGGTCAAAAGTCAGGATTTCGTTTGCCACTTGGACCACCGGGCGGCAGGCCAGGCAATAACAGGCCAACCCAACTACCACTGTCGCAATAAAAATCTCAACATAAGAAGAGAGGCCGGACTCAGTGGTTGTCGCAACGGTTGCCCTTCGCAACCGTTGGGCCATGTTAAACCATATAAGGGCAAATACACTTTCTGAAAAAAGGACAACCGGAACCACATGTGGTTCCGGATGATAGGCCAGATAGATGTATTCTCCGGCCAGCAGGAGCAGGCCAAGCAAGGCCTGCACAAGCGAGAGGGAAAACCACCGCTCGTCGGTCTTCAGGCGAAAAACCAGAAGACAGGAAAACAAGAGTAACAGATTCAGCACGTAAAAGAGATGGATAATCATGAAATAAACCCAAATCACCAGAACATCCAGTTTTCAGTTATCAGAACATAGATCCCGAGTCCCAGGTTGGTAGCCCCGTGAGCCAGAATACAGCCACTCAGCTTCTTCTGCCGGATCAGTAGTAAATTGTAAATAACTCCTGCGATAATTCCAACAATAATACGATGGTGTTCAAAACCAAACAAGATGGACACGCTGATGAATGAAAACCAGGAAAAGCTACCCAGAGGCACAGTGCGAAAGTTCGGGTTGATCAAGTAACGCAGAAGAAAAGAACGCCAAAACAGCTCTTCCATGACCGGCACGACAATCGCCGCACCCAGCAGACGCACGACAATTAACCCTTTTGTACCTGCTGAAGACCAACCAAAGGCAAATGGATCAAAGCCGGAATGACCACTTAACTGCAGCAGATACTCTTCCGGCACAATCCAGATGATCAGGACGAGGAGGCCGGAAAAGACTGCCAGCAAACACTCATATGATGAAAGTTTCAGAGAAATATCCGCAGCATATTCACGTCGCCAGAACCAGAGCAAGGCCCCGATAGTCATGGTCTTGGTAATATAGAGAACGTGGCTCCAATCAAGTAATAAACGGGCAAGCTCGGTCAATAACAAGAACAGAACAAAGGGAAAAACATAGGGGACCCATGTTTTTTTCAGCAATTGCCGCATAATGTTTTATGCTTTATTCTCAGAAGATTATCAACAAATAACGTAACTTCTCAATAAGTCGGGGGGCTGTCATTGCGAGCGACGCGAAGCAATCTCTTTCATGACCAGGAGATTGCTTCGTCGTTCGTTCCTCACTCCTCGCAATGACAGCTCGGAACTAGGGGTGTTCGTTCAGGCACTATTTATCAATGTATATAGGATTTGTATATGAATCTCAGGAATGAATCAAGGCTATTGTTTGTCCAGGATCTCCCTTATGCTTTTAGAGAGCTGTTTCATGTTGAAGGGTTTTTGTATAAAACCATCACAACCGCGTTTCATTATTTTGGTCGCATCACCGTTTACACTGTATCCGCTTGAAAGGAGCACCTTGATATCTGGGTTGATCTCCTTCATTTTGTCATAGGCTTTGTCACCACCCATCTCCGGCATGATCATGTCGAGGACCACCATGTCAATCTTGTCTTTGTTGTTGCTGTAAACTTCTACGGCTTCTTTTCCGTTTCCGGCCGATAATACCTTGTATCCCAATTGCCCTAAAAGCGCCCCGCCAACCTCACGGATCATCTCTTCATCATCTACAAAAAGCACAGTCTCCGTACCCTTCAATGGCTCGCCGGGCATTTCCTTTTCTTCAATTATTTCCTTATCCGAGGCCGGCAGATAAATGTTAAAGGTGGTTCCCTTACCCTGTTCACTATAAACGTTGATGAAGCCTCCATGATTTTTTATGATACCATATGCAGATGCAAGGCCTAAACCCGTTCCTCTGCCCATTTCCTTAGTAGTAAAGAATGGCTCAAATATTCTATGGCGGGTTGCTTCATCAATACCGATCCCGGTGTCGGTTATAGATATTTTCACATAACGGCCCGGCTTTATGTTAAATGGCTTGACATAGCTCTTATCCAGCGTGACGTTCTCTGTTCGAAGGTAAAGCTCTCCGCCTCCGGGCATGGCCTGCCAGGCATTGACATAAAGGTTTAAAAGCACCTGTTCTATCTGACCCTTGTCTACCTCTACTGTCCAGATGCCTTCCTGGTATTTTCCATAAACACTTATCTCTTTTTTGGTGCGGCCGAACATATCGGAACTCTTGCTGATCAGATCGTTCATGTCGGTCGGTTTGACCTCGTATTTGCCTCCCCTGGCAAAACCCAGGAGTTGTTTTGTAAGATCTGCCCCCCTTTTAATTATATTCTCTATTTCCCTGAAATGTACGTAGTTGGGATAGCTAGAGTCAATATCCATTAACATCAAAGAGGTGCGGCCCTGGATACCCATGAGCAGGTTGTTGAAATCATGGGCAATGCCTCCGGCAAGGGTCCCGATGGCCTCCATTTTTTGGGATTGTTGAAGCCGGTCTCTGAGTCGCCTTTGCTCGGTGACATCTGTTTGGACCCCAATCCATTTTGAGGCGTTGCCTTTCTCATCCAAAATAACAGTGCCGCGATTCCACCAATAATGGACGGTCCCATCCTTTCCAAATACACGAAACTCTTCATGATAAGGCTCAAGGGTCTTTATATGCTTTTCAATAGAGGCCGTCACGCGGTCGAGGTCATCAGGGTGAATTATGTCTTTCAATGCCTCTATGGTTCTTGGCAATTCACCCGGTTTATATCCAAGATGTTCATCAATTTTGCCGAACCATTCAAGATGACCATTTTCAATGTCCCATTCGTAAATTAAGTGGCTTGCGCTTTCTGCTGCAATGCGGAATCGTTCTTCGCTCTTTCTTAATGCCTCCAATGCCCTGGAGGCGCGAATCGTCTCGCAACTGTATGAGGCTAATATCAGGCCTAGCTCACGGTCTTGGTACGTAAAGGGCGGCTCGGTTTTGCAATGAACGGAGATGATGCCGAAAATTTTATCATTTTCATCCAGTAGTGGAAATACAAGGAGCGAACCCTCTTTGTAGCCATCCCAGCCACTTGGGATTATATCGCTTTCTTCATTGATATTTTCCATGAAAATCGGTTCGCATGTAGTTATTATGCGTTCGAAGACACTGTCTTTTCTCAAAGGGAAGGGGATTGTGGGAGGCGCATGCCGGAGGCCGAGTGAATCAACAAGGAAAAGGGAGTCTTCTTTGCAGATATAGAGGCTTCCACCCTCGGCTGACAGGTTCTTGGTAAATTCTTTTAAAAGGAGCGGACCGATCTCAAGGAGCGGACCAAATCCCTTTAAACGTGAGCTACTCGCAAGCCTTTTCGCCGAAGTGACGATCATGTTAAGCCGCTTGTTAGTTCCCTCCAGTTCCTTGTTTCTTTTCCGCAATGCCTCCTTAGCCTGTTGTTCCTTTTCCCTGAGGCTGATTGTTTCAAAGACGTCTTCTAAAAGCTTCAATAATTTTGTCGGCTGGACAGGCTTTCGCACATATTGGAACGCCCCCTTTTCCAGCGCAGCCACAGCGGAATTCAGGTCCGGACACCCTGTTATCATGATACAGAAACAATCAGGGTTTGTTTGTTTCAGTTGGGTCAACAGCTCCATACCCGAACCATCCGGTAATCTTACGTCCAGGAGCGCTGCCTGTGGTCTTCGTTCGCTTGCCAGTCTCAATCCTTCGGCGCATGTGGCGGCATTAAGCAGTTCATAGCCCTCATCCTGAAGAATGTCAGTCAGGTTGTCGCGAAGTTCAGCGTCATCATCGACAATAAGAATCGTATTGGCGATCATGGCCGGTCACCTCCGGGTTTGTGATAGGTATTGTTGCGTAGTCCAGAGCATATGCCTTTAACCAGGCCCAGCAACTGCTCCATATTGACCGGCTTTCTCAGGAAGGTATGGGCGTTTTCGCTCAGGGCCTGCATAATGAGTGAATCCATCTCCTGTGCATAGCCGCTGACGATGATAGCGACTATATTCGGCTGTATCGATTTTATGCTACGATAGACCTCCAGGCCGTTCAGGAGTGGTAAGTTCATATCAAGCAAGAGGATATCAAAGCTGTTAGTTTTTGCTTTTGTAACAGCCTCTTCGCCATCGTACGCCGCGGTAACCTCATAACCCCGTTCGCCCAGAATATCCACGAAGTTATTGCAAATTTCCTTGTCGTCGTCCACTGCCAGGACCAAACCGCCATTTCCATCCCTTTTCGCATCCTCGATCGTGCGAAACAAACGGTCCATGTCAATGGGCTTGCTCAAGATAGCGAACACGCCCTCATCCAGCGCCTGCCGCATCAGGTCCTCCACGCTGTATGCCGTAACTATGATGACCTTGACCCTGGGGTTGTGCCTCTTCATCTCAATAAAGCTTTCCACACCGTTCATCTCTGGCATCTTTATATCCATGATAATAACATCAAAGGTCTGAGCACCGGCCAGCTCGAGGGCTTCCTCACCGCTGGTGGCCGTGACGATGTCGTAACCCTCGTCATTCAATACATCTTTAGTGCTGTCCAGGAATTCTTCGTTATCGTCAACCAGTAATATTCGCCCCTTCATAGGTGGTTCCTTTTAGGGTTATTTCCTATGTCCCTGCCGGGATCACGAGGGTCACCTTTGTCCCGCGGTTTGGTGTGCTGTCCAGGGAGACATGGCCACCGTGTTCCTCAACTATTTTACGGACAATGGCAAGCCCCAGGCCGGTTCCGCGTGCCGACGTGGTACAGCGGTTCAAAAGCACGTAAGGCAGTCTTGTCATCCATCCCGATTCCGTTGTCCTCAACTTCTATACGTATTCCGTTATCGGCAACCGAAGTAGATACCTTAACTTGGGGTTGATAAGGGCCTCCTTCTTCGTTCAGCCTGTCATGGCGTGCGGTAACTACCTGGAGCGCATTATTTACCAGGTTGAATACAACACGACGCATTTTATCCCTGTCAAAATGGACCATTGGGAGATCAGGAGAGAGTTCTGTAACAAGGGCTACATTTTCAGGTATTGTTATCTCGTCCAGTACTTTTTCAAGCCAGGAGTTGATTTCCCCCTGAATTGCCTCGGAATGCCGTCCCCGTGTGTATTCCAAGAGCTCATCCACGATTGAATCGCATAGATCAACCTGTTTCTCAACCCTGTTCAGATGCTTGGTAATCTTCTCATCGGCATGGCCTAATTTTCGTTGAAGATAAAATGCCGATGAACGGATTACTCCTAAAGGATTACGGATCTCATGGCTAACTGTAGCTGTAAGCTGCCCGAGTACGGACAACCTTTCGCGCTTGATCAATTCCTCCTGGGCGGCCTCCAGGTCGCACGTTCGCTCCTTGACCAGCTCTTCAAGGTGATCCCGGTGCTTTGCCAGTTCCTCCTCGGCCTGCCTGCGTGACTCCTCCAGCTCCATGTTATGGAGGGCAAGGCCTATATCGCCGGCTACCTCCTGCAATAGTTCCTTTTCCTCGTCATCAACAGTGACATCGGGTGCAAACAATACGGCAAGCAGGCCAAAAAACCGACCTGTGTGCTCGACCCGGATGATCACAGCGTCTTTGCTGACACATGCGTCTTTGAAGAAGCAATCCCCGCACTCTCTGGATTTATCCAGAACTATAAGATGGTCCTTCTGAGCAAGCGCTTTTTTTATGCAAGGAGGATGGTCGCCGTTCATGACGTGTCGGCAGAAACGGGAGACATTCTCACTGAAACCAGAACCCACAACCGTGGCAAATGTTTCGTCATCCTGCAAAAATCCCAGCCATGCGGCATTGTAGGCCCGTGTTTCTATCAGGGCATCACAGGCTTTCTGGAGGAGACTATCCCTGTCCTTCTCCACCATAATCAACTGATTGACATTTCTGATGGCTTTGAGCAAGCTGTTCAGGTGCCCAATGCGCCTTTCGGCCTTCTTACGTTCGATAGCATAGCGCATGGAGCGCATCAGCGAGTTGCTATCCAGTTGGTTCATGGATAGATAGTCCTGCGCGCCTGCCTGCAACGCCTTATTTTCAATCGTCTCATCTTCAAGACCGGTCATCACGACAATCGCAACATCTGGTACTTGAGCCTGTATACTTTTGAGCATATCAAATCCTGAACTGTCAGGCAGTCCCGGATCTAACAGGACTAAATCAATGTCTCCTGCAGCAACAAGATGCTTCAGCCCTGTCGAAAGCCGGTCGACATGCTCCAGATCGAACGCAGCTCCGTCTGCCTCGGAAGCCATCTCCTGAATCAGCCGGGCATCTCCCGGGTTGTCCTCAATCAGCAAGACTTTTATGATTTTGGATTGCGTATTCATTGGCACTCTCTATTTTTGGGCTTACACTAATGAGTTAAGAATGAAGAGTTAAGAATATCTGTATATGATTCTTGTTCATTTTATGCAGACGCTGGAATATTGAAGATGCGATCGAAGAATTCCGGGTCGATTCCAATGCCGTTATCACGTACTGAAAAGACCCAGGATTTGTGGTTCATAGTTCGTGGTTCGTGGACTCCGATTCGCGATCTCCGATCTCCGACCTCCGAGTCACGGACACGTTGTGATTCTTTGCTTCGGAGCCATATAATGTTATCGGACAGGCTTTGGATAAACTGAACTAATTGTGATCTATCCGCCATTACGGTCGGCAGGGCGACAGGGTAATCACTGAAACACTTTATTCAATAACTGTAGCCGTTAACGGCTTGAAACTTGAAATTGGAAAGTAGAAATTTGGGAGATTGGCTGTTTACAAACTGGCAAAAGAGTCGTCCGATATGATCTGGCACGACTTTGATAAGTGGAACAAAACAGTACAAAATCATAAAGGCCAAATTTCTAATTTCTAATTTCTAATTTCAACAAAACTAAAAAGAATGTAAGCTGAAAAATGAAGGATGCTTCATAGTTATTATGATTTGTATAGATGATTCAAACAAGTTCAATGTCCTTGCCGCCATCTATTCCTTTTATGACCGGTTCCTTAAAGGCTTTTCCCCGGCTTGCAGGCCGGGTTGCCATGTCTGTTGTACTGTAAATATAGTTGCCACCTCACTTGAAGCCGGGCACCTGCTACGTTCCTCTTTTTTTGATAATCTCGATCTTAAAAAGTTGCTGCACTCAGCAACAGCGAGACCGATTTACAGGCCGAGCCTGAGCACTAATCAAATAGCGGATCTCTGTTTCAGGCAGGAGGAGGTCCCTTCAGACAGTGTGGAACATGGGGAAGGGTTCTGTCCATTTTTGGACCAGGAAGGACTTTGCAATGTCTACGAGCACCGTCCCTTTGCATGCAGGGCAATGTCTTCAAGGGAGGTCTGCCAATACGGTGGCGAGGCGGATATGGAGCCTTTTCTTGTTACAGTGAATCTTGCCGTCTACCAGATCATAGAGCACCTGGACAAAGAAGGGGTGTCTGGAAACCTGCTGGACGTATTAAGCGAATTGGAAAATAATCGGTTTGAAAGTCCTGGTACGGTAAACGGGCTTATCTCAAACAGGGCTTTGCCGGGTTTTCTAGTGTCTCCCAATGAACAGGTACGATTCAGGGCCTTCCTGCGTTGTCTTGCAGATTTTCAGGTTGGAGATACTACTCTGGGAGCCTTTCTGGACAATACATCAGGCTGACCTCAACCAGCCAGCCAGGCTCAGGCCAAAGTAAGTCACAAGCCATCCAATAAGGAGCGAAAGAGGTATTTTCCTGTTGCTAGTCCAGGGTAGCGATGAGAAGGCGATCACTGGTATCAGTGGATACAGAATTCCAGCTCCGAGTGGCGGAAAGTGTCGTAAGAGTTCCTGTATTCCCAGAAAGAACCACGGGCCCTGTATCAGGTCAATATTTTTTCCAGGGAGGTCTATAGGTGCGTGAAACAGAATGGCCACTGCAATAGAACCGGCTAGAACGCTCATAAAAATCTTCCGGCTTAGGATTACCCGACGGGTGTGATACCAGGTGCCAAGCCCCCATAACAGGGCGGTAAGGAGCAGATGCAGGAGGTAAATACGGCTTAAACCCTCATCTGTGCTCGCCATCAGGAAACGGTTGAGTCCTGATCCAATCAGTGGGACTTTCAGCAGGAGGTGCTCGGCAATTGTGCCCGCAGCCTGACCTGTTCCATCATACCGCAGAACATATCCGGTAAACAGGGCAAGGATGCTCATGGGGAAGGTAAGGCTCAGAACAGTCCACTGCCTGCGACTTGAAGGTCGCATAGAAATTTTGGGCAGATCATCAATGCTTTGCCATGCGTGATAAATAAGTAGAAGGAAAAAGGCCTGGCTGGTCCAGAAATGCAGGGCCCTCCAGAAGGCACCAAAGGGAAGTATTGCTTCGATGGCGACGCTGGTTATAAAAGGGTCTGCTACCTCGTACTGGTAGGCCACAACAAAGCCCGAGCCTATAGAGGCCAGCAATGCTGCAATAGTCATCTCGCCGACCCGTTCAAAATTCAGCATTTTGAGCCTTTTGCAAATTGCCGCAATTTATCAAATCCATTTGAAAATCTGACACAGTACCATTTTTCGCTTGGAAAA
>JAUWGF010000144.1:0-4778 GCA_030606515.1 Deltaproteobacteria bacterium
CTATGAACGCCTGGGTGATAAAGACGCAGCGGGTTTGGACATAAATAACGCCATGGTACTCAGGAAAGAATCGACAAGTGTCGTAGATTGGTAGCTTTAATAGTGCCACTTGAGTCCCAGGTAGGCTTCAAAGGGAGCGGCATCTATCGGACTGTATGTGCCCGGCACTTTGTAATGCCTGTTAAATACATTCTTCAGCGCCATTTGTATATCAAGGTTCTGGAATAAGACATCGCGTACCGTGACGGTTGTGTCGAAAATCCAGCTAGGACCAGTGGAGTAATGCCAATCCCCTTTTTTATAATAACAAGTCCTTGAATCCGCATATTGCAGGCGGACAGAGAAATCCAATCGATCCAGAGGATCCCATAGGAGTCCAACATTGAACAGGTTTTTTGGCCCAGTGTCAAAAGGTGTTTCCCAAGAGGCAGTGACTATTAGCTCCTCTGGTTCGCCTGGTCTGAAAATTTTGGCAAGGATTTTGTATTCCTCGTCATCACCATCCTGGGATAATAAGGTTGCATTGCCCCAAAACCGGAGGCTGCGGGATATCTGCCACGAGATATCGAGTTCTCCTCCATAGATGTCTTCAGACCCGGGTTTTGAAAAACCTCCATAGGGTTCTTCCTGGATATGATGACGAAGCTCATTCCAAAAAATTGTGGCTGAAAGAGAAAATGACGCAGAAGGATGCCACGCAAAGTTCATGCTGAGATTTTGTATTTGTTCCGGGTCAAGGTCTTTCAGGCCTACCAGTTTCTGATTATATGGGGTCCGATAGGCAGTGCCATAGAGTAGCTTCAGATACCATGACGGCCTTGGAAACCAACTGATTCCCATATTATGACTAATTGTCTGATTATACTGGCTGTGGTCGTCCAGTCTGAGGCCCATCCAGGCATCAAGGTAGTTCCAGTGATGCCGAACCTGGCCAAAAACAGACCAAAGCGAAGTGTTGAAATCCTCTTCCTCTATAATCGGTGTAAAGAGGTTATTCTCAGGCTTATAGTAGTCGGGAAGATAGTCCTTTTTAACTATGGCATCGGTAATTCTATTGTATCTGTATGACGCCCCCACGGTAAAAAGCCCCTTGGTATCCCAGAGTTCCCTGTCATACAGGATTTCTCCGAATGATACATGGCTTTTGGGGTTCCAGGATAGGTCTATTTCTTCTTCCTTGTAGTCCAGCTCGTTGTAATAGGCATTGAATCTCAGGTCTGAATGATCCATAGGCCTTTCCATCTCGAGACGCACAAACCTGAATGGCGACTCCCGTTTCCCGGCCCAGCTAAGATCCTTTTCGGGCTCCCCCATGACATAATTACGCTCTGCATCAGACCACCTGCCTGATATGTGGAGCCAGTCCTGCCAGGAGAAGTTCAGTACAGCCTCCAAGTATTTGGAATCATCCACCTCTGAATGTCCCAGCTGCTCGCCGGGGGGAACAGGGCCGGATTCGTCTCCTTCGAGCCTTACTACATTATACTTATTCTGTATGGGCTTAAGCCTTGTTGCACTGATTGACAGAAATGCCTCCCAGAGCCCTGCATTTTTTCCCCAATTGAGATTTACATATGCTTCGTGGTCTGGAGTTCCACCGAGCAGATTTAATTCCACTCCATCAACATCTCTGCCCTGTTTGGGAACTATATTAACTATTCCTGCAAAGGCATCCGGACCCCACAGAACCGAACCAGGCCCACGTATCACTTCTATACGTTCTATAGGACCCAGGGAAAGCTCTTCGTCCAGGGGATTGACGGTTTTTGTATTGTCTGATGTTAAGGGGACCGAGTCGTAAAGGAAAAGAATACTATTTGATACCCCCCTGAGATAGGGCTGGGTACCCCATTCCTTGGGCGACATATAAAATCCCGGCAGCATGGACAACGCCTCTCCAAGGGTTCGGACCCCATTACGCTCAAGGTCTTCCTTTGTGATTACCTGGGCCACTGCAGGTGCCTGTTCTGCAGGCTCCGCCCTCCTTGATGCAATAGTAAGCACTGACAGGTCTTCGCCTACAAAGAGAAGAGATGTATCTATAGCCCAGGCGATTTGAACGCCGGCCAAGAGGAACGACAGTGTGGCGATGACCTGTATCAGAAATGTGGTCATGTTTCGATATTTGAGAGAGTTCCGGTTGTTGGTTATCAACTGTGTGTCTCCAGTTGCCTTACCCTGGTTCTGAGCTTTGAACGGGTAATGCCTAATAGCCTTGCAGCAGCACTTTGGTTGTTACCGGTCATTTCCATGGCCTGTTGTATAAGATCACGTTCCAATGTTTCAAGGGCCAGACCGCTTGGGGGAACCTTCCAGGCTTCAGCAGTTCCGGTCCGTACCGTGCCGGTTTTCAAAAAAGATAGATGTTCCGTGGTTATAGGTTCTTCTCCAGCCAGGATAACGGCCCTCTCCACGGCATTTGCCAGCTCTCTTACATTTCCAGGCCAAGCATGGTCCATCAGGATCCTTTTAGCTCCCTGGGTGAGGAGATGTCTTTCTGAAGGCCGTTCTCTGAATTTCCGCAAAAAATGCTCTGCCAATGGCACTATGGCCTTTATTCTCTCTCTTAATGGGGGAATGTGTAGTGGAAAAACATCAATCCTATAAAAGAGATCCGACCTGAATTTTCCCTGTTTCACCAGGGAGTCAAGGTCCTGATTTGTAGCACAAACTACTCTAACATTTACTTCAATCGGCTCATTCCCACCAACACGCTGGACGATTTTTTCCTGAAGGGCCCTTAGGAGCTTTGCCTGGGCCTCTAAGGGAAGATCACCTATCTCATCCAGAAAAAGGGTCCCACCACTTGCATACTCAAAAAATCCCTGTTTGCGTCTGTCTGCCCCGGTGAAGGCCCCTTTTTCATGGCCAAACAAAATGCTTTCTACCAGGCTTGCTGTTATTGCCGCACAGTTGACCGTTACGAAACGTCTTTGGGCCCTAGGGCTATTTTGGTGGATGAATCTCGCTACTATCTCTTTACCTGTACCGGATTCGCCTGTAATCAGGACCGTTGTATCTGCCTTTGCAGCCACTTTTTGGGCCGCCTCCAAAAGATGCTTCATAGCTTGTGACACACATACTAGGTCGGCATCTTCTATAGATCTATTCAGTTCCTCCTTGAGTTCTCTGTTCTCCGTCAGGATTTTTGATACACCTAGGGCCTTCTCTACCGTCAGTATTATGTGTGACTCCTCGAAGGGTTTGGTAATGTAGTCCACAGCCCCTCTTTTCATAGCCTTAACAGCGGAATCAATAGTGGCGTATGCAGTGATGATGATGACCGGACAAGGGACTTCCATTGCCTGGATATGGTCGAGCAGGGCGAGTCCATCCATTCTTGGCATACGTATGTCTGAAATAACAAGATCGTAGGCCTTTTCCCGAAGCATTGCCAGGGCTGATTCACCGTCTTGAGCCCCTTCCACGTTGTGTCCTTCAAGGCTCAGCATAATCTTCAGGATGTGTCGCATTTTGGATTCATCATCAACTATCAATATTAAAGCCATAATTCCCTTAGCGTCTCCTTTAAGTTGAGCGATTAGCTGTTAGCGATTAGCGTTTAGCTTTGAACAATCAAGGCATTACGTTAATTAGAAATAACACCCATCGGTCTGCTGCCCTGACAAGACGGGTGAAAGTTTGTAATAGCAAAAATATCTCCTGTAATCATTAAGCTAATAGCTAACCGCTGAAGGCTAATCGCTCTAGGCTACATTCAAGCCGTATTTCGAAAATCGTCCCCTTGGGATGATTCTCTGTGAAACTCATTTCACCTCCATGTATCTCGATGACTCTGGCAGCATAGGCCAGCCCCAGACCCGTGCCTTGAGCCTTAGTAGTATAAAAAGGTTCAAGTGCCCTCTTTTGCGTCTCCTGATCCATCCCCTTTCCGGTATCTGTTATCTGAGCAATCCAATTACCATGAGACAGGCTGCTTTTCACCAATACATGCCCGTCAGTATCACATGCTTCACAAGCATTTTTAATAACATTGAGCAGGGCCTGAGAAAGCATATCAGGATCCGCTTGTGACAGGCATTTTTCTTCGGAAATATCAGTATCAATAACAATACCCTTTTCTTCCCATTCCAGCCTCAGCCGCTGCAGCAAGTCTTTCATCAAGGAGTTTAACTCAACTTTTTCGAATATGGGTCTACGAGGCCTGGAAAAGTCCAGAAAATCCTGGATGAGTCGATTTAACCTTCTTATTTCGTCGTCAACATATTCAATCATGGTTGATTTAACCGCATGATCAATATCCTGTTTTTTAAGTATATCTAAAGCCCCTTTAATGATTCCCAGAGGGTTTTTGACCTCATGAGCCACGGTGAGAGCAAAGTGGCCTACCTCGGCCAGGGCCTTTTGCTGAATCATCTCCTGGTATGTTTCTTCAAGGCTCTTGCGGCTCTCGTCCAGGGAGACCAACATGTGGTTGAATGCCTCAGCAAGTTCGTTGGTTTCCGGTAGTGAGCCTGGTTTAACACGGGCGTTTAAGTCCCCTTTTGCTACAATCCTTGAAGCCTTAACAAGTTCTTTCAATGGTGCTACCAGTGAACGGCTGAAGAAGAAAAAGGCCAATAATCCAACGGCTGCAAGACCAATAACAGCTACAATGTATCTTGTCCTGAGTTTGGCCAGCAGCTCGTCGATTCCTGAGGTAGTGTAAACTACATGTACTTTACCAAGTATTTGATTTTGTGCTGAAGAGCCCCAAAAGGCCTGGTTTTCCTCCTGTTGTCTGAGCCGTATTTCGGCAACGGCCTCTTTTGAGTGAG
>JAUWGF010000073.1:0-7930 GCA_030606515.1 Deltaproteobacteria bacterium
AGGAAAACGGCTGTATGTATTTGCAACAGAGGAGCTGAGTGATTGAATTGTCACTGGACTATCTCCGTTCCAACCCCGGTATCTGTCAACAGTTCCAATAAGATGGCGTGTTCCTTTCTTCCATCGATAATGTGGGCCTTATCAACCCCACTGCCCATGGCCTTAAGACACGACTTAAGTTTTGGGATCATTCCTCCGGTTGCAGTACCATCCTCCATGGCCTTTCTTACCTCATCTGCCGTCATGGATGGAATCAGCTCGTTCTTCGAACTCATTACCCCTGGGACATCTGTCAGGAGTATAAGTTTTTCAGCTTTAAGCTCCCCTGCTATGGCCCCGGCAACAAGGTCAGCGTTTATGTTGTATGCCTGTCCCTCAGGCCCGACACCAACCGGGGCTATAACAGGTATAAACCCTGAGTCCTCAAGGGCCTTAAGCACCCCGGCATTGATACTTGAAACCTTTCCCACTCTTCCAATATCTATAATTTCAGGCGGACGTTCATCCCCGGTATATTTGTAAATCTTCATAGGATCTGCCTGTATAAGATCACCATCCCTGCCGGACAGACCCACTGCCCGTCCTTCATGGCGATTGATAAGACCCACTATCTCCTTGTTGACAGTACCAACCAGCACCATCTCCACAACACTCATGGTCTCATCATCAGTGACCCTCTGGCCCTCGACAAATGTAGACCGGATCCCCATTCTCTCCATTATCTGGCTTATCTGAGGCCCGCCTCCGTGGACAATGACCGGATTGATGCCCACATATTTCATCAGGATGATGTCCAGCACGAACTGCTCCTTGAGGGATTGTTCCACCATGGCGTGGCCGCCGTACTTTATGACAATGGTCTTGTTGGCAAACTGTCGAATATAGGGGAGGGCCTCAATAAGAATCCGGGCCCTTGATATGTTGTCCATAAATTATCCAATTAAGTGTTTAAAGGATCACAGGATAAACCTGCTGAGGTCCACGTCCTTAGCTATATCCCTCAACCTCTCCTGCACATAAGCAGCGGTTATCTGAATTTGCTGAGGGGCAACGTCCGGGGCCTCAAAAGAGATTTCCTCAACCAGTTTTTCCATTACGGTATGGAGTCTTCTAGCGCCTATATTTTCCGTGCGCTCGTTTACTTCAAAGGAAATCTTGGCTATCTCTTCGATTGCCTCTGTATCAAATATCAGCTCTATGTTTTCTGTGTCGAGCAGTGCCATATATTGAGTGACAAGGGCATTTTCCGGCTCTGTAAGTATCCTTACAAAGTCTTCCTGAGTTAATGCATCCAGCTCGACCCTGATTGGGAACCTTCCCTGAAGCTCAGGCAGTAAATCAGAGGGTTTTGAGACGTGAAAAGCACCGCTTGCAATGAATAGTATGTGGTCTGTCACTACGATACCATGCTTGGTGTGGACAGAAGTGCCTTCCACTATAGGCAGGAGATCCCGCTGAACTCCCTCCCTTGAAACGTCAGGGCCGCCGGTTCCGCCCCCTTTGGTAGCAACCTTGTCAATTTCGTCCAGGAAGATGATCCCTGATTGCTCAACACGGGCAATGGCCTTTTTCACCACCTTGTCCATGTCTATTAATTTTCCTGCTGCCTCTTGTTCAAGGATTTTTTTGGCTTCAGAGACCTTTACATGACGACGCTTCGGCTTGTTAGGCATTATGTTGGATAGCATGTCCTGGATGCCACTCTGCATCTCTTCCATGCCCGCGGCAGCAAAAATTTCAATCATTGGTGAAGAGGGCCTCTGGGCAACCTCCAGCTCCACGAAGCGATCATCCAGCTTTCCATCTCTCAGCATCTGACGAAAGCGTTCCCTGGTAGATGTTTCTCCTGCGTCTTGCTCGCTCTTAAGACTCGGTAACAGGATGTCCAGGAGTTGGTCTTCAGCAAGGTCTTTAGCCCTTGCCTCCACCTTTTCCTTCTCTTCGGATTTCACCATGTCCACCGCAAGGTGGGTGAGGTCCCTGATCATGGACTCGACGTCACGGCCCACATATCCAACTTCAGTGAATTTGCTCGCCTCGATCTTGAGAAAAGGAGATTTTGCCAGTCTGGCAAGGCGTCTTGCAATCTCAGTCTTACCCACTCCTGTGGGCCCAATCATAATGATGTTCTTAGGGGCGATTTCATCCCGGAGCGGCTCAGGGACCTGCTGTCTTCTCCATCGATTCCGGAGCGCTATGGCCACTGAACGCTTGGCCTGGGACTGGCCAATGATGTACTTGTCCAGCTCGGTTTCTATCTCTCTTGGTGTTAAAGGTTTGATTTCCGCAATTTCCACTGGATTTATTATTCCTCCTGAGATTCCAGACTTTCAACTATTATATTTTCGTTAGTGTAAATACAGATAGAGGCCGCAATGTTCAGGGAAACCTCGGCTATCTCCCTGGCCGAAAGATTACTGTGGGCCACAAGGGCCTTTGCTGCAGAAAGGGCGTAAGGCCCTCCTGAACCTATGGCCAATATGTCGTCATCAGGTTCTATTACGTCACCGGAGCCTGAGATGAGGAGAGAATTTTTTTCGTCAACTGCAATCAACAAGGCCTCAAGCCGCCTTAAAATTTTGTCTGTGCGCCAATCCTTGGCAAGCTCAACAGCTGCACGCACCAAATTACCCTTGTATTGCTCGAGCTTCTCCTCAAGCTTTTCAAACAGGGTAAAGGCATCGGCAGTTGCGCCTGAAAAACCGGTAAGGACCTTTCCGTTGTAAAGTGTCCTTATCTTTCGTGCCTTGTGCTTGATAACTGTGTTCCCCAGTGTCACCTGCCCGTCGCCTGCAAGCACCGCCTCGCCATTGTAACGAATAGCCAGTACAGTAGTACTACGAATATTGTCCTTTGTTCGGTTTTTCACTTTATTATTATACACGTTTTACTCCACATCCTTAATTTTTTGATTTTTTCCATTCACTATTGCCTCTTTGATTTTTGACTTTGCCTTTTTTGCCCTGGGGTGGGCGTTGTTATATACTTCGGCCAAATGACTCAGGTCCAGGTGCGTGTAAAGCTGCGTGGTCGCAAGACTCACATGACCCAGCATTTCCTGAATCGGTCTGAGGCCTGCACCTGATTCAAGTAAATGGGTCGCCATGGAGTGACGGAAAGTATGAGGAGTAACAGGCGAGTTCAGCCCAACCTCTAACCTTCTCCTGGCAACCAATCGCTCTACACTTCGAGGACTTAACCTGGTGCCCCTTCGATTGACGAAGAACGCCTTTTCGTCTTTGCAATGCAGCCTTTCCAACAGTGCATCTCTGAAAGGCAAATATGCATTCAATGCCTTGGCTGCCTTACTGCCAAAAGGAATTACTCGCTCTTTATTGCCCTTGCCCCTCACACGCACCATCTCAGGTGAGAGGGAAACACTGGAAACATCCAGACCTGAAAGCTCGCCAACCCTTATTCCCGAGCTGTACAGAAGCTCAAAGATGGCCCGGTTCCTTAGATCTTGGAATCCCTTATCTTCACCGGTGTCTACCATGGAAAAGGCCTCATCTACAGAGAGATAAGCCGGGAGGGATTTTTTTGTTTGAGGTGCCCTTATACCATCAGCAGGACTCTTTTCAACTATCCCTTGCCTGAGCAGGAACCGGAAAAAGCTTCGAATGGAAGCAAGTTTACGGGCCACGGTACTCCTGCTTGCTCCCCTTTTCAGCATTGAAGCAAGCCATGTCCTTATTTCTTTTGCGGTGATAGAGACCGGATTTTTTGCATAGCCTATAAACCTACTAAGTTCCTCAAGGTCTCTTCGATAGGCTACTATCGTGTTAGGAGAAGCATTTCTCTCAACCTTGAGAAAATCCATAAATGTCTTAATTTCATTAACCATAACCACGCTCTGCCCGAGGACAAGAAATGAAGTAAGGTTTTTTCTATACCACACATCCCTTAGAATTCAATAATGATCTCATCGTCATGGATGTTCGATGAGATTTATTTACTCATGATTAATAAGAAAAAGAACGAAGAATTTATATGGGATCTTGAGATAAAATTTGTCTGGTATATAGGAAGGTGAGGACTCCCATGGAACTTGAGGAGCTTAAAGCATGGATCGGGCTACAGTTGGTGCCCGGCGTCGGGAACATAACCCTGAGACGGCTTGTAGAACACTTCGGCTCAGCTAAAGCAGTATGGGAGGCCGGGCCTGCTGATTTTTCAGAGATAGTGCGATTGCCCACCCAGGTTCGAGACGCCCTGGCAAAAGGTCCTGATGAAAAAGTTCTTGAACGCAGCATCGGTGTCCTTGAAAGGGCCGGCGCATGGACCATGACCTTCTTGAGTAAGGACTATCCATTGCTTTTGAATGAGATACAAAATCCCCCGGCACTACTTCATGGTATCGGTGATCCCTCTTCTCTAAAAAAGAGAGCGATTGCTGTTGTCGGCTCAAGATATCCCAGTTCCTATGGGCTGGATGTAGCCCGGATGCTTTCATCTGAACTTGTGCAACATGGCTATACAGTAGTCTCCGGCCTGGCCCTTGGAATAGATACTGCTTCTCACGAAGCGGCCCTCAGGTCAGGTGGCAACACAATAGCTGTAAAGGGATGCGGTATAGACGTGGCTTATCCCAGGCAAAATACAAGTCTTGTCCATCGCATAGCAGATCATGGGGCAGTGATTACCGAATTACCACCTGGTTCATCTCCGGAGGCAAGAAATTTTCCAATCCGTAACAGGATCATCAGCGGTCTTTCCTATGGAGTCGTAATAGTCGAGGCAAATATGAAAAGTGGGTCTCTGATTACTGCTTCCTGTGCTCTGGACCAGGGTAGGGAGGTAATGGCAGTTCCAGGGAGTATTTATTCTTACAGGAGCAGTGGTACACACTGGCTTATAAAGCAGGGAGCGCGGTTGGTAGAGAATTTCACAGACATAATGGAGGAGCTTGGCGCAGAAAAACAAGGGCGCAATACAGACCTCGTGCCAGGCGTTTCCAAAGAGCGACCCGAGCTTTCTCCTGAGGAACAAAATGTCTTTGACAAACTTGGGCCCTATCCGCAACATATAGACAATATTGCTAATCTATGCGGGCAATCTGTTGGTCAAGTTAGTGGACTTTTACTCCAAATGGAGCTAAAAGAGCTGATTCAGGCTTTTCCAGGCCAAATATATCAACTTAAGTGAGAGTGATTTTATGAAAAAGGGTTTGGTAATTGTAGAATCCCCAACCAAGGTGCGGACCCTTAAGCGCTATCTGGGCAAGGACTTCGATGTCAGGGCCTCTGTAGGTCATGTGAAGGATCTCCCTAAGAAATGTTTGGGTGTTAATGTCGAAGATAACTTTACGCCTGAGTACGAGATAATCCGTGGCAAGGGCAAAATAATTAAAGAGCTTAAGTCTGCAGCATCCAAAGTGGATAACATATATCTGGCCCCTGACCCGGACCGGGAAGGAGAGGCCATAGCATGGCATATAGCAGAGGAACTCCAGGCCAAGCGGGGAAAAGCCAGACAGTTCCATCGTGTGATGTTCCACGAATTGACTGAACAGGCGATCAGGAAGGCCATTAAATCTCCTGGAAAACTGGACAGAAACAAGTACGAGTCCCAACAGGCAAGGCGGATCCTGGACAGGCTGGTTGGATATAAAATATCTCCTCTGCTCTGGCGTAAGGTAAAAAGAGGCCTTTCGGCAGGACGTGTCCAGTCGGTTGCAGTTCGCATAATATGTGACAGGGAGAGGGAGATTCAGGCCTTTGTGCCGGAAGAGTACTGGACTGTTACTGCTCAACTGGAAGGCCCCAACCCGCCTCCCTTTTTGGCAAAGGTAATTGCCCTTAAAGGTAAAAAACTCTCAATTCCTGATGGGGAAAAGGCCCAGGAGATAGTGAGAGACCTCAAAACGGCTGATTTTAGGGTTAAAAAGGTTGAGACTAAAGAGAGAAAGAAATACCCCTCACCTCCATTTATCACCAGCACAATGCAGCAAGAAGCAGCCCGTAAGTTTAGGTTTTCCGCTAAAAAAACCATGATGCTGGCCCAGAGACTCTACGAGGGTGTTGATTTGGGAGATGAAGGCCCGGTTGGGCTCATAACTTATATGAGGACCGACTCTACCAGGGTAGCCAAGGAGGCGGTAAAGGAGGCTAGAACCCTTATTAACGGGAGGTTTGGCAAAGACTTCGTGCCACAAAGGGCACCGGTTTATAAACGGGGCAAGATGGCCCAGGATGCCCATGAGGCAATCAGGCCTACCTCGGTCACCAGGACTCCGGAGGATGTTGCGCCCTATCTGGATAAGGCCGCTTTGGCTCTGTACAACCTTATTTGGAAACGTTTTATTGCCTCCCAGATGAGTCCGGCAATATTAGACCAGACCCGTGTGGACATAGAGGCCGGTCTGTATCTGCTCAGGGTTGTCGGAACCGTTGTCCGTTTTTCCGGTTTTTCCATCCTGTATTCAGAGACAAAAGATGAGTCCCAGGAAAAGGGACGGAACAATTCGGATAAGGACAAGACAGATCTTCCTGCTTTGGCAAAGGATGATCCCCTGAAACTCCTGGGAATTGAACCAAAACAACATTTTACTCAGCCTCCACCCAGGTATTCCGAGGCAAGCCTTATAAAAACTTTGGAGGAAAAGGGAATAGGAAGACCCAGCACCTATGCCACCATACTTTCTACTATCCAGGGCAAGGAATACGTACGCCTTGAAAAACGGTGCTTTTATCCCTCTGCACTTGGTTTTGTGGTGACAGACCTGCTTGTTACACATTTTCCTGAAATCCTCGATTCAAAATTTACTGCTGCCATGGAAAAAAATCTTGATGGAGTGGAGGATGGTTCCAATTCCTGGATAAAGGTACTTGAAAAATTTTACGGCCCATTCAGCAAAAGTCTTAACCTTGCTCAGGAGGAAATGAAGTCCATCAAAATAAAAGGCGTTTCTACTGATATCAAGTGCGATAAGTGTGGTGCGCCTATGGTTATCAAGTATGGCAGGAGTGGTGAGTTTCTTGCCTGCTCAGGATACCCTGAATGTAAGAATACCAAAGACTTTAAAAGGGATGAGAAAGGCCGAATTCAAATCCAGGACAGGGAAATCCGAACTGAAAAAATATGTGACCGGTGCGGTCGCCCAATGGTTATCAAAAAGGGACGTTTTGGTGAGTTTCTTGCCTGCTCGGGATACCCTGAATGCCGGAACACCAAATCCATCTCTACTGGTATCTCCTGTCCGGAGCCGAGTTGTGATGGCGAGTTGTTTCAGAGGCGTTCCCGTTCCGGTAAGACCTTTTACGGCTGTAGCCGCTACCCCAAGTGCAAATATGCTACATGGGACCGGCCGGTGGCCAAAGAGTGTCCTCTTTGCGGATCCCGGATTCTGGTGGAAAAAATTACACAGAGCGATGGGAAAATACTCAAATGTCCTGTGAAGGGATGTAAGTATAAGATAGATCAAGAAGGGGACTGATTCACTTCGTGACAGACCCTAAAAGAAAATGCTTGACACACAAAAAAAGACTGCTAGTGTGCTGCACTCGTCACTAGAAATAATTTTGTGGTGAGTATTGATTGGCGCTAAGAAAAAGCGCTTGACATTATAGGAAATGGTAGTTAACTTTTAATTCTATTCTTTAAATCCCAACTTGATCTTTGAAAACTGAATAGTGTCTGATAAGCGAGCTTTAAGTCATTTCACTTGGTCGCCAAATAGGTGACCAAGACCATTCAGTTTAAAACTGGAGGGTTTGATCCTGGCTCAGAACGAACGCTGGCGGCGTGCTTAACACATGCAAGTCGTACGAGAAACCGGAACTTCGGTTCTGGGAGTAAAGTGGCGCACGGGTGAGTAACGCGTAGGTAATCTACCCTTGGGTTTGGAATAACCCGCCGAAAGGCGGACTAATACCGGATAAAATCTTTCGGAGGGATCTGAAAGATCAAAGGTGGCCTCTCCATGGATGCT
>JAUWGF010000058.1:0-9183 GCA_030606515.1 Deltaproteobacteria bacterium
TCACCGCCATGATGTTCCAAATTGATGGCTCAAGAAAGGCAATAACAGCCATTATGAGAAAGATAGTGGGAAAACAGAGTATTATGTCCACAAAACGCATAATCAGCCCGTCTATCCACTTGCCGTAAAATCCGGCAAGGGCACCAAGGATAGTACCAATGACTGTTGCAATCCCGACAGCTATAATCCCCACCAACAGTGATATTCTCGCTCCATAAATAAGCCTTGAAAGACAGTCTCTGCCAAGTGGGTCCGTACCAAGTAGATGGGCCTTTGAAGGTGACTCAAGAATGTGCCAGGTATCTATTGCCTGTGGATCATAAGGGGCAAGCCAGGGGGCGGAAAGGGCCACAAGACAGAGAAGTCCCACTATTAAAGACCCTGCCACTGCCAAAGGGTTGTTTCCCAACCGACCCAACCAGGGAATTTGGTGATTTGGTGATTTGGTGATTTGGTGATTGACGGCTTCCATAATAATCTAGGGTATTAAAAACAGACCAGTCCCTTTAATCCTTTAATCCTCTAATCCTTTAATCCTCAACCTGGATGCCTGTACGAATTCTCGGGTCTGCCAGGGCATAGCCCATATCGGCCAACTGATTTCCGAGTAATGTCAACACCGAAACTATCACTAGGTTCCCCATGAGCAGGGGATAGTCCCTGGCCATAACACTGGTCCACATGAGCTGACCTACCCCCGGTATTGCAAAGATGGATTCAAAGATCACACTGCCGCCTATAAGGCCCGGAATAGATAGCCCCAGGATGGTTATTAAAGGTAACAGGGCGTTTCTCAAGGCGTGCCGGTAGATCACCTTTCTTTCCGGCAGACCCTTTGCCCTTGCAGTAGTAATATAGTCCTGCCTTAAGACCTCAAGCATTGAGGATCTGGTATAGCGCGACAGCCCTGCAAGTCCGCCCAGAGCAGATACCAGCACCGGCAGTATCAGGTGACGGCACCAGTCCAGCAGCTTTTCCCAACCCGACATCTGTTCATACCCCATAAGGCTGTGGAGCCCTGAGATAGGCAGCCATCCCAGGTGTACTCCAAAGTAAAGCATGAGAAGCAGGGCTACCCAGAAGGCCGGGGCCGCATAGGCAACAAAGACAAGGACCGTAGTAACCTGGTCAAAAAAGCTGTTATGACGCACGGCAGCAGCCACACCCAGGGGGACCGCAATTACAAGTATCAAGCCTATGGCCAAGATATTTATGAGCAGCGTAACCGGAAGCCGCTCCTTGATCTTGTCCCAAACGGGTCTCCTGTCCGGGGAAAACGACCGCCCAAGATCCAGCACAGCAAGCCCTTTAAGCCATTGCAAGTACTGTATGTGCAGGGGCCGGTCCAGGCCGTACTGTGCTCTCAGACGTTCTCTCATCTCAGGGGTCATCTTGGGATTAAAGTCGGCCTGGAGGCTCATAGGCTCACCCGGGGCAAGATGCATCACCATGAAAGATATGATGGTTATGCCCAGGAAAGTAGGCCCAAGAGTGAGGATCTTTTTGAATAAATACAGGAATAGCGCCATATCAGAAAATGATTATACTGCAAAAAGTGATTCCGCTCAAAATTCTCCGCATCATTATTCAATCAAAAAGACTATTATGTTATGTGACAATTATCTTGTCCGGTAATATATGTTGTATAAATTGGCACTCCACTACGTCATATGAAGGGCGTACTACAATCAGATGAACACTGAAAAAGCCGGAGCTTTTTCAGCATGTTATCCAGGGCGTTGCCCAATAAATGGATATTCTTAAAAGACTACAAAGCTACGCAAATAAGTTTCGGTTACTAAAACCATTTGCATTAATTATTCTGGTAGTATCACTGGCAGCAGCAGTTATAGTCATTATTAAATCACACTCTCATCAAAATGATTTATTTTTGATTCCTTCTTTGCTTGGCCTGGTTTGGGCACTAAATTGTCTTGGTCTCTTATATACATTTCCTGAAATACCGAGAAAATCAAAAAAGGAAGACCGTTTTTTATTGAAATTAAAGTTGAAGCTAAAGAGACTTTGGTATTGGATTTTAGGGTTACTATTTATTTTTACATCAATAGCATTATTAATTATTTCGATAAGGTTAATGGGCATCTGGTTTAGAGATTACATTGGCTAATACACCATTAAGTCGAAAAAGCTACATTTTGCAATTTTGGAATTATAATTGACGCTGGTCAGTCATGTTTAAGAAATGGATAAAAAGGCTGATCTGAGCCTTTCGATCAGGGACTTATCCCATGCTTTTTAAGGAGGTCATGCAGGGTGGGGCGGCTGGTATCAAGCAGTTTAGCTGCCTGGCTGATGTTGTTGCCGGTGAGTGCCAAGGCCCTGCGGATAATTCTGATCTCCGTTGCTTCCCGGGCCACTTTCAGTGTGGGCAGTTTTTGTTCCTCCTGCCCTAAAGTAGCGTCTTCCAGCCCCAGGTCGGCGGGGTCAATGACTCGGCCGGCTGTAGTGCTCAATGCCCGGCGGATGCGATTTTGGAGCTCCCTGACATTGCCAGGCCATGTATATGCAGTCAGGGCGGCAATAGCTGCCGGCGAAAGTGTTACCTGCCCCCGCTGCAGTTTATGAGTCTCTTCCTGAAGAAAGTGATGTGCCAGGAGCAGGATGTCTTCACCTCTTTCCTTCAAACCGGGGATCCATAAAGGAACCACATTCAGGCGGTGGAAAAGGTCTTCTCGGAAGTTTCCCTGTTTTACTGCATTCTCCAGATTGACGTTGGTGGCTGCAATGATGCGGACATCCAATGTGATTGTCTTTGTTCCCCCCAACCGTTCGACAGTACTCTCCTGGAGAAATCGTAATATTTTCACCTGGAGGGCCAGGGGCAGTTCACTGATCTCGTCCAAAAAAATCGTCCCTTCGTTAGCTTGCTCAAATTTGCCGATCTTACGACCTGCCGCCCCGGTAAATGCGCCCCTTTCGTGGCCGAAAAGCTCACTTTCGAGCAAATTTTCAGGGATCGCCCCGCAGTTAATGATCACCAAGGGCTTTTGGGCCCTTTGGCTCAGGCTATGGATGGCCCGGGCTGCCATCTCCTTGCCGGTACCGCTATCTCCGGCTATGAGGACCGGGTAATCGGTTTCACTCACCTGTTTGATGCGCTCAAATAACTTGCCCATACTCGGGGAGACACCGAGCATGCCGCAGAAAGAACCGGTTTGACTGGTTTGCCGTTGCAGCCGGCGGTTTGCCTCTTCCAGCTCATAGATCCTGAAAGTGCGGGAAAGGATAATATTTAATATCTTCAAATCAATTGGTTTGGCGCAAAAATCGGCTGCCCCGAGGGCAATAGCCTGGACGGCATTTTCCTCTTCGGCATTGCCGGTGATGACTATCACCTTTGTATAAGGAGCAATGGAAGATATTTCTTCCAGGAGCTTAAAACCCTGCTGGGGTGTGTCCGGGTATGGCGGAAGGCCTAGATCCAGGGTAACTACCGGGAAGGCGCCAGAGGCCAGCAGTTGTTTAGCCTCATCAACTTCAGAGGCAATGGTTATTTCATATTCCTTTCCAAGGCCCCACTTAAGCTGCTTGGCCACGGAAATCTCGTCTTCAATAATCAGAAGTCTTTTTTTGTTCACTCGAGAGTCCAAAGTTCTCTCGTCATGCCGGACTTGATCCGGCATCCAGATCGCGGAACGTTTTGAAAAGACGCTGGATTCCGGCTTTTGCCGGAATGACGCAGTCAGTTTTTCATTTCTTATAATGTCAAACTATTAAAGGAATTTTAGACTGTCCAGTAAATACCTTCAATCCCTCAATCATCCTTAATTACAAACTTCAGCACTTGCCCTCAGCACATAAAACCTTTAATAATCTATATATCGAACATTAGATGTTTTTCTATAAGGAAAATTTCTAAAAAATCACTCTAGTGGAGGGTAAGCATTATGGCGAGTGAGACCAAAGCAAGTAAAAAGGGAAAAAATGCGGGCAAGGGACAAAAAAAGCAGATCGGCGGGGCCATTGTTGCCATAGTAACGCCCTTTAAGGACGGGAAACTGGACGAGGAAGCCCTCAAGGCCCTTATTGACTGGAACATAAAGGCCGGGACCAATTGTATAGTACCCTGCGGCACCACTGGTGAGTCAGCCACCCTCAGCCACGAAGAGCACATGAGAGTAGTGGAGATCACCATAGAGACTGCGAAGGGACGCGTACCGGTAATCGCCGGATCAGGCTCCAACTCCACTGCAGAGACCATCATGCTCACAAAGCATGCAAAGAATGCCGGTGCAGATGCAGCCCTGGTGATTACACCCTATTACAACAAACCCAGCCAGGAGGGATTATACCAGCACTTTATGGCCGTAGCGGATGAATGCAAGTTCCCCATGGTCCTTTATAATGTACCCGGACGTACAGGGGTGAACATGCTCCCCGAAACAGTGGCACGCTGCGCCAAAAACAGATACGTTATTGGGATCAAGGAGGCTACAGGCAGCCTGAAGCAAGTAACAGATGTAATCAGGTTATGTCCTAAAAACTTTATAGTGCTTTCCGGAGACGACTTTACGGCCTTTCCCATCATGGCCATTGGAGGCAAAGGTGTCATCTCGGTTGCATCCAACGTAGTGCCAAAGGAAATGGCTGCCATGATGAACGCATTTGAAAAGGGTAACCTCACAAAGGCACGTCAGTTACATTTAAAATTGTTCCCGCTGTTTGATGCCCTTTTCTATGAGACAAATCCCGTACCGGCCAAGACCGCCCTTGCAATGATGGGCAAGATTCCAACAGATGAGGTTCGCCTTCCCCTGGCCTCAATGAGTGAGGCCAATAAAAAGCGGTTGAAAGGGGTTCTGAAAGACATCAAACTGGTCAAGTAAGATAAGCTGTTAAGCTCATAGTATAGGAATTTCCTTTTTTGGACACGGATGAACACAGATGAACACAGATTTTTAAATTTATGAACAATAATATTATCTGTGTATATCTGTGAAAATCTGTGTCCAAAATTTTCTAAGTCCGCCCGAAGGGCGTTAAGTTCTAGGAGGGAACATGGTCCGAGCCATAGTAGCCGGTGCAGGTGGCCGTATGGGCGGTCGCATCATAAACATGATTCACAAAACTGAAGGTATCACTCTGAGCGCAGCATTTGAACACCCGGACAGCCCTGCTGTCGGGCAGGATGCCGGGACGGCTGCTGGACTCGAATCGTTGGGAGTGACCGTGGCAGACAGCCTCGATTCCGTAATAGATCAGGGAGATGTCGTCATAGATTTCACTATTAGCGAGGCCAGCCTGAAGCACTCCCGCATCGCAGCCTCACACAAAAAACCAATAGTTATAGGAACCACGGGGTTGGGAAAGGAGGAACTCGACGAAATCAGGCAACTGGCAAAGGACTTCCCCTGTGTACTCGCACCCAATATGAGTGTAGGGATTAATCTCCTCTACAAGCTTGTTGACACCGCAGCCAAGGTCCTTGGTGATGACTATGATGTTGAAATTGTAGAGGCACATCACAGAATGAAAAAAGATGCCCCAAGCGGCACGGCCCTTCAATTGGGCAGGGTCATTGCCGCTTCCCTCGGCAGGGATTTCGACGAGGTAGGTTTATTTGAAAGGCATGGGTTTATTGGTGAGCGGAGAAAAAAGGAAATTGGCATCCAGACCCTTCGAGCCGGAGACATAGTCGGCGAGCACACAGTGCTTTTCGGCGGCATAGGTGAACGTATTGAGATCGTGCATAAGGCCTCAAGCCGGGATACCTTTGCAAAAGGAGCAGTGAGAGCAGCCCTCTGGATCGTCGAGCAGCCCGCAGGGTTCTACGATATGCAAGATGTGTTGGGGCTCAAGTAATTATTTTTTTCCTCTTTCCTTAAAGAGTGACGAATTGAGGTCTTCTCCATGATTTTTACAAAATCTGAGAGATTGCAACAGCTCCTACCATATCTTTTCGTGGAGCTCGACCGAATGAAGGCCGAGGCCCTGAAGAAAGGTGTAGATGTTATTGATTTGGGAATCGGTGATCCGGATTTTCCCACACCCAGGTTTATTGTGGAACGGATGATAGAGGCTGTTCAGAAGACACAGCATCACCGCTATCCCTCATCTTCCGGTATGCTTGCCTTCCGGAAAGCAGCAGCCGGCTGGTACAAAAAGAGGTTTGACCTGTCCTTTGATCCTGCCAACGAGGTAGCCGCCCTTATAGGATCAAAGGAGGCAATAGCGCACTTTCCTCTCGCCTTTGTAGAGCCCGGTGATATAGTACTGGTCCCCACACCGGGGTATCCTGTTTATAATATCGGCACATTATTTAGTGGCGGTGAGACCTACTATCTGCCGTTAATTGCTGAAAACGACTTTCTGCCGGATCTTGATTCCATACCGGGCGATATTCTGAAAAGGGCAAAAATCCTGTGGATCAATTACCCGAATAATCCCACTGCTGCAGTGGCCCCGCCGGAGTTCTTTGCCAGGGTCGTGAACTTCGCAAAGCAAAACAACATTATCGTGTGTCACGACAATGCTTACAGCGAAATGACATATGATGGATACATTGCTCCGAGCTTCCTCGATACCCCGGGTGCCGGGGACATAGGACTGGAATTTCATTCACTGTCAAAGACCTACAACATGACTGGCTGGCGCATAGGATTTGCCGTGGGAAACCCGGACCTGATCGGTGCGCTGATACAGGTAAAGTCCAATGTAGACTCCGGGCAATTTGAGGCCATTCAAGAAGCCGGCATTGCAGCCCTTGAAAGTGACCAATCCTGTGTCCGTGAAATGCAGGAAATATATTCCGAGCGCAGGGACATACTGGTCTCAGGCCTTCGAGACCTGGGCCTTGACACCCCTTTTCCCAAAGCCACGTTTTATATCTGGACTCCGGTTCCTCAAGGTTATACATCTCAGGATTTCAGCACATTACTCCTTGAAAAGGCCGGGATAGTGTGTACTCCTGGAAACGGCTTTGGCGATTCCGGTGAGGGTTATGTGCGTATGGCATTAACTGTATCAAAGGAGCGCATGGTAGAAGTTGTCGAGAGGCTTAGGGAAATCCTTTAATGAAATTGGAGAAAACAGCCTATATCGGCCTGGGAGCCAATCTTGGGAATAGGATTGAAAACTGTATTAAGGCCCTTGGCCTTTTGTCCGCCTATCCCGAAATAGAGGTGTTACGCTACTCGCAATGGTATGAGACCGAGCCTGTGGACATAAAGACATCCCAATGGTTCATAAATGCCGTGGCGGAAATAATTACAGCCCTTGGCCCGGAGGACTTAGTTTCCAACTTGCTGGCAATTGAAAAGGCCATGGGTCGAGACCGCTTAGGAACAGAAGACAGGCCCATTGACCTGGATCTGCTCTTCATGGAAGGAGTGCACATCCAGACCTTCAATCACCAAATCACCAAATCACCAAATCACCAAATCCACATCCCCCATCCGCGTCTTTCCATCAGGCGGTTCGTATTGGCCCCGTGGGCTGAGCTTGCCCCGGATCTCTTGCTTGCACCATGGAGTAAAACCGTTTCGGAGCTCCTGGCCGAACTTCCTGAAGACAGCCCGGAAGTCCGAAAACTGAACCACAAAGAAACACAGGAGGGCTAGCCCATGGTGCGCTTTATTTTGTTCTTCGCTCTCTTCCTGGCACTCTGCTATGTCATAAAGGGCTTTTTGAAAGGCCTCAGATCGCGAAAGGTTTTAAAAACCGGTTTAAAACAGGCCGGTGAGCAGCCACCCATAACAGACGAACTGGTACGGGATCCGGTATGCGGCGTTTATTGCCCTAAAAGGGATGCTTTATCCCTTAATCGGCAAGGAAAGACCTATTACTTCTGCAGCGACAAGTGCAGACAGGAGTTTCGGGATCAAAAAAAATAATTTGTAATACCAACTAAAGATGAACGTCGAACATCTTTTCAGCAGTTTATCCAATGCAAAAACAACTTAGCGCTTATGGTCACTCATCCCCCAGGCCCCTATTATCTCCAGTACCAATTCTGCGGTAGCCACCATGTCATCCAGGCTGATATGCTCTGAGGTGGTGTGGACATTCTGCATACCGATTCCCATAACCACTGTAGCAAGGCCTTTGGCGTTGAAAATGTTGGCATCGCTTCCCCCTCCGGTCATATCCAGTCTGAGCTTTCTTCCAAGTCCCTTTGCCGCTTTTGCAGCAGTGGTAATCAGGGGATGTTCTTCAGAGACCGACATCAGGGGATAGTCGTCGATAACCTCTGTCTTAATCAAAGGTAAGCCGGGATTTTCCCGGCCCTGGTTTTCCCCTTGCTCAAAATCCAGGGCGATTCTGTGAAAAGTCTCAAGGACCTGGTCCTGGACTTCCCTTAATTTTTCTGGATTGTGGCTACGGACCTCGCCTTCCAGCTCCACTTCTTCAGGTACTATGTTGGTGGCCTTGCCGCCGTGTATCAATCCGACATTTGCAGTAGTATATTCATCAATGCGGCCCAGAGGCACTTCTGCCAAGGCCCTGGCCGCAACCTGTATGGCATTTATCCCCAGCTCGGGATGGAGACCTGCGTGGGCGGCCTTGCCGACAATCCTGACCTTGAAACGAATGGCACAAGGGGCTTGATTTATTAAAACCTCCGGATCACTTGAATCGAGAGCATATCCAGCCCTTGCCTCAAGCAAAGCAGTGTCCAGTGACTTGGCTCCCAGCAGTCCTATTTCCTCGCATACAGTAAATAGAAATTCGATTGGGCCGTGAGAGACCTTGTGTTCCTTTAATAGCCTGAGCGTCTCAATAAGTATGGCTATAGCCGCCTTATCATCAGCACCCAGGACTGTGGTCCCATCACTCTGAAAAATACCGTCCTTAAAGATGATCTTGATTCCTCTTCCAGGTTCCACAGTGTCCATATGGGCATTGAAAAAAAGCGGGATTACCTTTTCTGTCCCTGGGATACGGGCAATGATGTTGCCGCTCTCAGAGCCTGTCTGACCACGCGATTGATCTTCTATTACCTCCGCCCCCACCTCTTTTTTCAGCGTCTTCTTGATCCAGTCTGCAACAGCCCCTTCCTCTCTTGAAGGACTGTCTATCAAGACAAGTTGCCTGAAGGTATCAGCCAGGCGATCGCGATTAATCCTTAAGCGCATCGTGTCCTTCCTTATCTGCCCAAGGCCGGGGACCGATGGCAATATCCAGCACCTCGTCCATGTGACGAACCGGTTTGAAATCGAGCTG
>JAUWGF010000009.1:0-21433 GCA_030606515.1 Deltaproteobacteria bacterium
TGATTCCCGAGAGCAATGTCAAGGACCTTATGCTGCGAAAAGATGTGCTCCAGGCCGTAAAAGAAGGGAAGTTCCACATTTATGCTGTCAAGACCATTGACCAGGGAATCGAGATCCTGACCGGAAAGAAGGCCGGAACAAGAAAGGCGGACGGAACTTACCCCAAGGGGACCATCAATGCCCTTGTGGATGCTAAATTAAAAGAACTGGCCGAAGGATTGAAGGCTTTTGGCAATGGGGACAAGAAGAAAAAGATAGGGAGGACCACCAGATCCAAGAAGAAAGGCTAAGAAAGAGGGTGCGGGCTCACACGCATACCGCGGATCATCTTAATTAAAAGGACCATAAAAAAAATGCCAGGTCTGATTACACTGCAAAAACCCTGAAACATGATTCCGCTCAAAAAGCCCGAGATGCAAGGCGCAAAATTTTCCAGGAATGAGACGTACTTATCGTACTTCGCATGGGCTAGAAAATTGAAGCAACGCCGCAGATTGGGTTTTTTCAGCATAATCAAGCCTCAAGTATGTTCTCTGATAGGGGCAAATGATGTAACGAAAAACCCCAGAAGGGAGACTGCACCCGCAAAAACAAAGGTGTTGGACAGTCCGATCATGTCTGAAAGCCCTCCTGAGAAAATGCTCCCCAGAATGAATCCACCGTCGATGGCCATGGTAAGTATGCTCATCATGCCGGTTTTTTGCTCGAAAGAGCCCTGTTCTGCCCCTATCGCATTTAATGCCGGATAAATATATCCCAGTCCTGTACCATACAGAATGATGGAAAGGACATAGAATAAGACCGAATCCAGCTTGTAAAAAGACATGATGCCAACGCCGAACAGAACAAAGCAAATCCTTATGATCAAAAGTTTGCTGTATTTATCGAGGATTGCGCCGCCAAAAAGCCTTATGACCAAGGCCAAACCAAGGGCAAGGCTCGTAAATAGGCCTCTGCTAAACCCTATGCTCTTTGCATAAAGAGGGAAATAATTTAGCACAGTGGCTTGGGCATCAACAAACAGGACCATGGCAACCAGGACAAAGAAGAAGGAACGATTCTCTAAGATCTTTTTGTAACTGACTTCGGAACTATCCCTGGTTACAATCCTTTCCCATTTTCTGGTGAAAAGGAGAAGGCTAAAGGCTATAAAAATTGTGGCTGCTCCGCCGTGAAAGATAGCCGGATGCCCAAAGGCATCCATAAGATGTTCACCAGCAAGAGGAACAGATCCCAAGGCCGCAAGTATTGCAGCACTGTTGTAACTGAAGGCGCGTCCCCTAATTTCACTGGGGGTAAACTTCGCAATAATGGAAAAGGCTGCGGCAATAAAGGCAGAAAAGCCAATACCATGAAGAATTCGAAGGATATATATGGTGCCCATTCTTCCCGGTACGGCGTTATAGAGGAGGGAGCACGCAAAAATCAAGAAAAGACCCACCAATAATATCGGTTTTTCTCCCACCCGGTCAATCGATTTGCCTACAAAGGGCCTTACCACTAAGGAGGCCACAGAGTAAATCCCCATGATCAAGCCAATGGCTGTTTTGGAAACATCCATGGAAGAAAGATAGATGGGGTACATATAAAAGAAGGCGGTATTGGAAAATACCAGAAAGGTCAGGATGTTAATAATGGCCAGCTTGTGAGTTTTCATGTTCTTTCTGCACATATCTTGTGGATTTATCTTGCACAGGTATAATTTATTTGTAACACAAACCATAGGAAACAATCAAAGATGTTAACGCCTCAGATCAGAAGAGCCAAGGCCCCAGAAACAAGAAGAGATAAGGAATTATTTGGGTTAATTAGTTTAGCTGAAAGGAGAGGCTATGGCTCATTGGACAGTTGAGATGGTTTTGAATAGGGCCCTTTTAATGGAAAAGCAGTCCCACGATCTTTACATCTGGGCTAGAGATAGGATGTCAAATACTGAAGCAAAAATATTCCTGAACGAGCTGGCAGAAGAGGAACTTAAGCATAAAGAAAAGATATCCGATGCCTTAAAAAATAGGGAGAGGATCTCAGACGTAGGCTCGGATGCAGAGGAGATAGAGGATCTCAAAATAATTGACTGGTTAAGAGATACGACGCTTTCTGAAGATGTCACTTACCAAGAGATCCTAGTATTTGCAGGCAAAAGGGAAAAGGAGACCTATGAATATTATATGAATCTTTCAGATAGATTTGGAGAAAGCGATATTGGCAAGCTATTCTCGAGACTCGCCGAAGAAGAAATGAAACACAAAAGCAGAATCGAAAGGGAGTATGAAAAATACATACTTGAAGAGATGTGAGATTTCTCATCCAGAAGCTCATGAACTGGCGCTACAGCGGGTTCAGCGTTTACGCAGGGAACCGCATCGGCAGAGATGACAAGGCCGATAATGGGTGCGCGGTTGTTCGAAACCAAGATGATCCCCAGCACTACTTTGGTATAGTGCTCCTGGAATGAGAGAAAGCGGTGCATACCGGTTGGCGCTATTTACTTTTCTATGTCAAGTATATCTTGAGCCCACGAAAAAGCTGCCGCAACCGCAGGAAATCCTGTAGTACTGATAAGCAGAACGAGGGTATGGCAGATCTCCTCCGGTGTTGCGCCGGTTTGCAGTGATCTACGAACATGCGAATGAACCCCTCCTTCTGATCGGAGAGCTACACAAGCGGCAAGCTGAACCAGATGGGTAGTTTTTTCATCGAGGGGTCCTACCTTACGGGCTTGCACTCCGGCTGATTCGTATGCACTCATTAACTGTGGGTACTTGTCCTTCAATCTCAAGAAATTTTGCGGATAATCGATTTCCACTGGTACTTCTCCTTACAAGATGTTCCCTTGGCGCCTGCCAGACAGGTCACCTTCAGCAACAATCGGGTATTGGTTGCACATCGCAATTACAGGAATATCAAAAGGATAGCATACACTGCGGGTGCCATCAACGGAATTGCTGTTAACTGGACATTTCATATAAGATACGGGAAGCAAGCACCGATGCGCCGCTGCCGTCTCAAGCCTGGCTATGGTATACCCATAGCTTGAGAAAAGACGATCACAGCTTGCCCTTTGAACGCTTAAAAGAGCCTTCTGTGCTACGTCACAAAATTCGCCTACGCTTATATGAAATATCCAGAGGGCTCCGTGAGGGTTTATAAAGAAGAGTATTTATGTAGTGATCGCACTGCATACCCGTTTCACTTTTAATGGAAATGTGATAACAAGATTACGTATGGCAAAATACACAGGAATCAATCATCTGGCAATGGCAACCAGAGACATGGATTCGACCATCCGCTTCTGGCGTGATTTGCTCGGCATGCGCCTAGTGGCGGGTCTTGGACGGCCCGGATACAGGCAATATTTTTTTGAAATATCAGAGCACGACATGATCGCCTTTTTCGAGTGGCCAGAAGTGGATAAGGCTTCGGAAAAGGATCACGGCGTATCAGTCAGGGGTCCCTTTATCTTCGACCACGTCTCATTCGAGGTACAAAGTGAGGAAGACCTGTGGGAGCTGAAAGACCTACTAGAAACCGCTGAGATCTGGGTCTCCGAGGTCATTAATCATGGATTCATCCACTCAATCTATACCTTTGATCCGAACAACATCCCCATCGAGTTCAGCGCTACTGTACCAGGTGTAGATATAAGAAAACATCCTAAGATGAGAGACAAAAACCCCACCGCTGTCGCCCAGGAAGGGCCTGAGTCCCAACCCGGACATTGGCCTGAAAAGACAAAACCGACGCCGCACGAGGAGCGTATGGTCTATCCGGGAGAGGGGATGATTCTGGCAGAAGATGACGACGCAGGGAAAAGGGATAATGCCAAGCGATAAACTCCCATCTTCCCCTTTGGAAAACTGCACACCCTATGAGACTCGGCATAATTTCCGATATTCACGGAAACCTTGAGGCATTAAAGCAAGTTTTGGCAGATATTGATCAGTCTGAGCTAAACGGGGTGGCATGTCTGGGAGACAATATTGGCTATGGCCCTGAGCCCGAGAAGGTTGTTAAGCTGATTCGCAAGCGAAATATTCCCTCTATCATGGGGAACCACGAACTGGTCATCGTGGATCCAAGGTATTTGGTTGAGATGAATCCCATGACCAGAAGATCCTCAGTCTTGACTCTTGATCTCCTTTCCCGGGACACCATTGATTATATCCATGGTTTAAGACCCTCCATGATCTTTCATGGGGCCTTATTAGTACACGGCTGTCCCCCTGACTCTATTACTACTTATCTGTTTGAGCTTTCCAATGTGCAACTCGGTCAACTTTTCCCGGCAATGCAAGAAAAGATATGCTTTGTGGGACACACCCACGACCTGGAAATCATCAGCTTTGATAGAGGCAAGGTCACACGAGCCCCTTTACGAGAAGGTCCTACCCGCCTTCAAGCAGGGCAAAAATATATCATCAATGTGGGAAGTGTGGGGCAGCCCAGGGATGGAAATAACAAGGCAAAATATGTTATTTGGGATACCTGTTCCCAAAGGATTGAGGTTAGGTTTATTCCTTACGACATTGCTGCAACAGCAAACAAGATCCTGAAACTCGGCTTTCCGGATTTTAATGCTAGACGTCTCTGGTAGGTTCTTTCCGGAGGGTTTTGATATGAAGATAATCGGCAAGTATGAAGTTTGTGGTCTCCTAGGTAAAGGCGGTATGGGTACCGTCTACAAAGTGCGTATGCCAGTAGTGGGCAAGGTTGTAGCGTTGAAGCTTTTTCGGCCACATCCCAGTTTGGTCACACTTCTCGGTAAAGAGGAAACCAAAAGGTACTTTGTCACGGAAGCTATTACTATGGCAGGGCTGCGACATCCCAACATTACAGCCATATGGGACTTTCATGACTCCGAAGACCTCACCTTCTTTGTTATGGAATACTTTTGCAATAACCTAGGTATCATTATTGGCGAGACCTACCGTGTAGAAGAGCCTTCTCGTATAGTGAGCGTTGACAAGGCTATCGACTATACCCGCCAAATCCTTATAGGCCTGTCTCGCCTTCACCAGGCAGGGATCATTCATCGGGACATTAAGCCTTATAACATCATGGTTACCGACCAGGACACCGTCAAGATTGCTGATTTTGGTCTGTCCAAACTTCGGGGTGAGGACTTTGGTGGGCCAAGCAACCTGAAGGTAGGCTCACCTTATTATGCGGCACCTGAGCAGGAAGAAGATCCAAACCGAGTGGATGCCCGTGCAGATCTCTACCCCGTGGGCGTAATGTTGTACCGCATGCTGGCCGGTGAGCTGCCTATTGATTCCGTCAAGAAGCTTGACCAATGCAATCCAGACCTCGATGCAGATTGGGATACCTTTATACTGAAGTCCATCTCCCAAGACAAAAAAAATCGCTTTGCCGGTGCCAAAGAAATGCTCGAGGCCCTTGATGATCTACAAATTGCCTGGGAAAAGAAAAAAGAGAAAGTGTGCGAGATAGCAACTACCGGTTTGTCAAAAATTGCACTGCCCGCAGATTACAGGCAAGCACTCCGTAGTGAAAGCATGAAGGTAAGACCGGGCCACGCACGGAAGGCGTTTGGCACAGACGCCCGGTGGCGTCCGATGCATTACATCACCAATGATTTTCAAGTCAACGTAGACGGTACTGTAAGCGACAAAGCGACCGGATTGATCTGGCAGAAGGCCGGTTCGGATTATCACGTCACTTGGCATGAGGCTAACGGCTACATTCAAGAATTGAACATAAAGCGTTTTGCTGGGCGTACCGACTGGAGGTTGCCCACAGTAAATGAACTCATGTCACTACTCACCGAAGTCCCCCGAGCATGGGATCTCTGTATTGAGCCCATATTTGACCAGAATATGAGGTGGCTCTGGAGTTCAGATCGATGTTCATTTATATCAGCCTGGTATGTCAGTGTGAATATGGGCTATATCTCCTGGCAGGATTTCAGTTGCTACTATTTCGTCAGGGCCGTTTCGTCTCATCCACAGTCTACTTATTTTTTCTGATCCGCGTACGGCGCATTGGGCCTGGAAAAGAATTTACACCTTCTTATCCATACACGGCCAAGGGCTGCAAGTTGGACTTTTTCTTCTTTTGCTATTTCAAACAGAACGCCCTTGCTCTTCTCGTCTTTGGTCCTATTCGAGGGCGGTATTCTGGTCAGGTTCCCAGATTGGGGAACGCAAACTTGATGGATTCTTTCTCTTTATTATTTTTCTGGACATTGGCCACCTCGGTATGGTCATGTTGTATTTAATGGTGGCGCTGTACTGCCTGGTGACCAAAAAGAACTGGATAACCGCTCTTCAACGACATATGAATAAGGGATAAAAAATGAAAGAAATTCTGATTATTATTGCTTTTGTAGGTGTATGGTATCTGTTGCAGGTCTACATCCTGCCCAAACTTGGAATCTCCACCTGAATGCGTGACTCCTGTCAGGTGACAGAAAAAAAGGACGAAGGCACGCAAACTGAAAAGCTGGCTGATAGAAAAGGCTGATAGAAAATCGCTTTTTGCGATTTGGACTGAAACGGCACTCCCAAGCACCACACAGTAAAAGGATAGACATTCAAAATGATTTCAAAAGAGCGCATGAACAATCACACACAGCGGAGGTTCCTTTAGCAAGGAAAATAAACTCCCTCCGCTGCTCAAATCCTGCTCTCTAAGAAGGACTTATTTTTTCTTTTTCTCGACTCTCTTCACAGAAGCTACATAAGCGGTCAGGTCGGTCAGCTTTTGGTCGTCCCAGGCCAGCGCTTTTCCCTTCAGAGGATTCACTACGCAAAAATGGACCACCTGATCCAGAGTCATGACTCTTTTGGCCATCATGAAATACTTGGGATACTTCGCCGCCAGGTTATCCCAGGCAGGAATCACCATATCGCCCATCTTGCCTTCTTTGGTGCCTCCATCCATATGGCAGGAATTGCAGGTCATCCCGCTTGTTCCCAAGCTTTTATCATTGAACAACTTCTTTCCGTTCTCAATGGATTTAGCTAGATTCGCCGCAGGATCGATCTCTGATTTTTCCCCCTCTTCTTTCTGAGCAAAAGCATACACGATTAGCCCAAGGAACAAGACTATCATAATCAGAACTGTCATCTTTTTCATCCGATTCACCTCTTTTCCATAGTTTTAACAAAATTTGAACCGATTTTTGTTTTTCCCTGTAGTCCGTTTGAAAAAAATACCTGGACCCGAATTTGGAGTCAAGGGGAAAATTGCTTGATGGACCTGTTTGAGTACCACGCGAAGTAGCGCACCATATGAAAGCCCTTTTCAGGGATATGCTGTGTTACTCTGGCTATGAATTCCTCTGCTGGAAGCAGTTCAAAGTTCTTCTTGTTCTTGCCATGGGTCATGTCTGAACAGTACAACACCTGTCCAGTGTTCTCTATGTAAGTGATCTTCTCTTCGGAAAAGGCATTGCGTATGATATATTGAGCCAGCGCCTCCTGGCCGACCCTGTCATCTCTGGCGATGCGGTTCCCTGCGTACACGCTGAACCCGCTGTGGCGCCAGTTCATGAGCTTCTGGATGAGATCATCAACTATCTTGTCCTTGCGTTTCAGCATGGCCAGAATCCTGGACCTGAAAATCTCCTCAAGCTGCTTCATCTTGCACCTTGGAAGTACATAAAATATTTCACAAGAACATTTTTATCATCTGGGCTGAGGAAATCAGGGTCTCCCATATTTTTGATCATCCGTTCGACTGTAAAGCGCCATTCTGTTTCCGTTTTTGAAGCAGTGATGACACGTTCCAAATCATGACATAATGTACATTTTTTCCGAAGCAGAGTTTTCCCGATTTCCTGCGCTACTTCATCTGCCTCATCCTTCTTTCGACGCTTTTGCTGATTGACCAGAAAATTAATAATCTGCTTAATTTCATATGGACGAATGTTGGGTGCATCGATCTTTGCCATGTAATTAACCGTTTTTGACCATCCGGTTTTAGTTTTGAATGAGCGAAACACCCGCTCCAATGTGTGGCATTTTCCACATCGTTTGAAAACAAAATGGCGTCCGGTGTCATTGTCTAAAATATCTTTATCCACGGATGTTATGGAGGTGTAGCGAACATCTGATTGATGGAGATAATAATAACCTGCCGTCAAAGCAACAAAGACTGTTGAGATTATAAAAATACCGGTCCCCAGAGTTAATAGACTACCGGTCAACACCCTGTATTTGCGCACAATGGCGATTTTTAAAATCAAAAGCGGTCCAATAGAAATAGCCAGTGCAATGTGGATCACTGTTCTCGTGTTAACCTCATCCTGATAGGCCCCGACTTTTTTAATCATGTCTACCAGCATGAAAACAAATATCGCCACAAACAAATAGCCCAACAACTTGTGGGTCAGAACAAAGGCCCGGGTATGAATCCGATCTTTTGGTTTGCCCTTGAGTTCAAGCATGATGGCTACCGCAATTGCACCGAAGGCGAGGTACATAAGGGCTAAAAATGAATTGACATCAGGATGCATAATCTTCTCCGTTAAGCCATTTCTATGCCGGTGATCCGAGATAACTCCGGATCAAGAGCTATCAAATCACTGCGATCCAGATCCTTCACATGCGCTTTGCCGCAAATACGACAAATCGCTTTGATTTCTTCGGTGGCCGTACGAATTAACCGGGAAACCTTCTCGGCTCCCTGTGCCACATCAAGACGGGTGCGTAATTGAGGATCCTGAGTGGCGATGCCATATGGGCATGTGCCTTCATGGCATTTTCGTATATAACGACACCCCAGCGCTATTTTTAAAGCACCTCCAAGATAGACGGCATCTGCGCCGAGAGCCAATGCCTTGGTCACATCGGCGGCGTGGCGCAAGCCGCCGGTGGCAATCAAGGTGACGCGATCGTTCAGATTCTGCTCCTTTAAAAAATCAGCCACTCTTGGCAGGGTGTATACCAAGGGTAACCCTACGTGATCCTTGGTAAAAATAGGCGCAGCACCGGTACCCCCTTCACTCCCGTCGACAACCAATACATCCGGAATGTAGGGTTGTGAAAATATGGCCTGAAGATCATTATCTAAATGACCACCCACAATTTTTAGAGATATGGGTTTGCCTTCTGTCAGTTCTCGAAGATAGTGAATACGTTCGGACAATGCATGGGGGGAGTCGATATCCATGTGACGTGCAGGGGATGAAACGGTTTTCCCAACCGGAACTTGTCGAACATGGGCGATTTCGGCTGTAACTTTAGCTCCCGGAAGTTCGCCTCCCATTCCGGGCTTTGCCCCCTGAGAAATTTTTATCTCGATCATATCCGCCTGTTTCAACCGTTCATCAGATATGCCAAATCTCCCGGTGGAATATTGTAGAGTGATCTTATCCGCCAGTTCTCTTTCTTCATCCAGCATTCCTCCTTCGCCGGTGTTGGCTACCGAACCCACCATAGCCGATGCTTTAGCCAAAGCCATTTTGGCTTCACGACTGAGTGCACCAAATGACATGCCCGCATTTAAAATCGGGGTTTGAGCGATAATGGACCGACGTGCGATTTTCCCCAAAACTACTTGAGTATTAACCGGTTCCTCGTCAAGGAGCGGTTGTTTGGCGACCTGGGCCGGCAGAAAGAGCAAATTGTCCATGTTGAGAAAACGACGTGTGGTGCCCTTTCCTTCCAGAGCATAATGACCGGATTCGGCCATTTGCCTGATCATTATTCGGCTTTTCAAATCCCAGTGCCCGGGAGGTTCAGCCGGCGTAAACCGCTGGAAGTGTTCGGCCGGTGTGCCGCATACCGGGCAAAAATGAAAATCTCGGATTCCTTCGTGAAGGTAACCACAAACCGGACAGCGATAGACTTGCATCGTTAGAAGTGCTCCTTTGTCAACACTTTCAGATGTGAGGCTTTGGCGGCGTCAAAGGGACTTTAAATAATCCGTCAAGTGCAAAATCGGCCGAAGCATTATGCCCTTTTCGCTTTTTAGGCTTTTGAACATGATCGTCGTTAGCAAGACCAGCAACAAAATAGCCAGTACGAATTTCATCTTTATGGGGAATAAGAATGAACCGCCGTAAAAATGTTGGCAGTTAAGATATCAAACAACAGTCGGTATGGCTGCCAGAAGCGCCAAAACGACACAATGCTTCGCAGTTTGGGCATAATTAGAACGCTTTAAAAAAAGACAGTGAAATAAAGATAAAACCGGCTATGGCCAAGCCGACCGGCAAGTGGGTCAGCGCCGGATATAAAGGATGATGATATCCGATATTTCTAAAAGATTGTAACATCTAATTTATAGAATGAAGAATGAAATCACTTGATGATAATATTCAAAAATGTATTGTTCAACCAAAAGATCTGTTTTTGCGTCAATTTCCAATAGTTCATATTTTCCCCAACGGTTGTGGGGAAAATGCGAACTGAAAAATCTTACCAATTTTTCTTCATAAATTCACAGGGAGTACGGCCATGACAGTTGATATCAAGATTGATCCTCGGATAGATACGATCTCGATGCCGGAAAATTTAAAAGTCGGTCTTATGATCGCTAATGCAAGAAAAGCGTGCAATGGAAAATGCGATGATGATTTTGCCGGATTTGCTTTCGGCCAGTCCCCGTTTCATGTTCCGGAATCCCTTGCAAATGCTTTGGCCCGAAATGCCAATAAAGGGCATTACTCAGAAGCGGAAGGTATCCTTGAGCTTAGAGAAGCCGTGGCCGATTTCAACAAACGGCATTTTCGTCTTAACGTGGATTCATCGAGGATTATTATCGGTCCAGGGACAAAAGATCTCATATTTACCGTATTTTCCATGATCAGTGGCTCGGTAATAATACCAGCTCCATCCTGGATTGGATATTACCCTCAATTAAAACTGTTGGGCAAACAGTATCATCCCTATAAACTCAGATTAAAATATGATTTTAAAATCCAACCCGATGAACTGGATGATTATCTTGCAAAGCTTGCTCACGAAAAAACCCAACACCTACTGGTTATAAATAATCCTCACAATCCAACGGGTCAGGTTTATTCAAAAGAAGAACTTTCGGAAATTGTTAAGGTTTGTCGAAGGCATGATACGCTGATCCTTGCCGATGAAATTTACGCTTTATCCACCTATAATGTTGAAAATTTCACGAGCCTTGGATTGTTATATCCGGAAGGGGCGTTTATCACCAATGGACTTTCAAAAGATCGGTCGGCCGGGGGTTACCGATTAGGATCATGTATTCTTCCATCCTGTGATTCTGAGAAACTTTTTAATGATTTTTCCAAAATTGCAGCTACGGTCTATACAAATGTATCCACACCAACGCAATATGCTGCCGTAGAAGTGTATCGAACAAATGAAGAAATCGATGAATATTTAAAGATAACAAGGGAAATTCATCGGATGATGGGCTGGTATTTCAGTAAAGAGTTTAACAAATTAGAAGGAGTAGTTGCTACTAAACCTAAAGGAGGGTTTTATTTTTATGCTGATTTTAATCAATTAAGGGAAAAGCTTAACAAAAAGGGAATAATGAATTCGAATGAATTGGGGCAGTTTTTACTCTCCCATCCATACCATGTTGCCATGGTCACCGGAGATACTTTAATGTTGAGCCCTGATGATTATGGTGCTCGTATCGCATTCGTTGATTACAATGGGAAAGAGGCATTTGAAAGATATAAGGCGAATCCTCCAAAATCAGAATACGAGGAAATTGAGTTTGTTAAAAATAATGCCCCCTTGATGATAAACGGCATTGATTCTTTAAAAACCTTCATTGAATTTCTTGAGAAGTAAGTCGTCAAGTAAAAATAACTTATACATCTTGCTTGTCCTTTTGCTTCTTTTCTGTGTTGCGTCAAGGTTTACATAACTCGTTATGCGCGCCTTAACGCGCCTTGAAAACAAACAAAATTACGGCGCAATCTGTAGACTTATTTTTACTTGCCTCCTAATTGCTCATTTACAAAGTGAAGTTTCATCAACCTATCCAAAAATGTATTGAATATATCGTATTTTCTATAACGTTCTTATAGGCCTCCAGCCTGGTCATAACACCTGCTATGGCACTATGTTCGTCAAACTCCAGGATCAGACAGGCCTTATCTCCCATGATATACTTGTAAAAATATGTCTGGCGAACACGATCGCATATTCGTCATCTGACAAGCTTCAGCAAGGTTGCAGTATCATGCCTGCCGGGCTTTTTGCCGAAATGACAAGTCGTTTTCAGTGTGTCCTTTGCTTTGGCACACTAAATCCACCCTTATAGCAGACCGCAAGCCACAAAAGCGCATCTTTGAATCGTGACTGCTGAGGCCTCGCCATTGCATGATCGCCAGCCAAGGTCCCAGGTTGCCTTTGGAACGAAATCATCAAACACCGTATTCGAAAAATACTGTACACGTGCCGACAAAATACAGTCTTCACCCCATTTGTTTTTCCTATTGTTTTAGGTTCAAAATAAGATGTGGTATATATTGTATCGCAACTAAAAGCTATCTGACACATAGAACGGAAAAAGGCATCACGAACTCAAGTAAAGAAACGAGTTAGAGCGGCAGGAATTTTTTCCCAGAAGAGGAGGAAAACATGGAAAGAATCTCAATGTCTTTCATAAAAAGGTGCCTACTCGCTAGCATCGTCATTTCTTGGGGCCTGTTCACAGAGGCAAAAGCCGACCAAACATCAAGCGATTCCATTCAGTTGGATAACTTCATCCAAGAAGCGGCTGAGAAGAACCCGGAGATTCTGGCAGCCAGAAATCGGTGGCTGAGGGACCAGGATATTATTGAGGCACGGCGAGCCTTTCCTGATCCCCAGATCTCCTATACCCATTTCGTGAAAGATGTGGAAACAAGAGTCGGCCCCCAAAAACGCATCTTCGGCGCGAAACAGAAGTTCCCATTCTTTGGCAAAAGAGATGCCAGAGCCGAAATCGCTGCCAAAAAAGCTGAGGCCGCAAAGGCTTCTTACGAAGCTGTCAAACAGGAGGTCATTCGTCAGGTCAAAAACGCATATTACGAGCTTTATTACATATCAACGGTTCAGGACATAACAGACAACGAAAAAGAGATCTTGAAGAGATTTGAGCGGATTGCGAGGACCAAATACCAGACGGGTGAAGGAAATCAGCAGAACATCTTAAAAGCCCATGTGGAGATCACCAAACTTGACGACAAGCTCCTGAACCTCCATAGCCAAAGGCAAACAGCGGAGGCTATACTCAACACGTTGCTCAACAGGCCTGTAGAGAATACAATTGGGAAACCATTGCCGCCCAAAATGAGTGATTTCACTTACACGAAAGAAGATCTTATCATGATGGCTCAGAAAAATCGTCCCGAGCTGAAGGCTGGAATCTCCCTGATCGAGAAAAGCGACATAGCTCACAGGTTGGCTAAAATGGATTATTATCCAGACTTCACCATCGGAGTGAACTACATCCAGATCGACAACGGGCCGTTGGATTTCAGCGACAACGGGCGAGATGCCATGAATGTAATGGTCAGCATAAACGTTCCCATTTGGCGGCAGAAGCGGTCTTCTCAGGTCAGCAGCGCCATCCATATGGTCAAGGCCCAGAAAAACCGTTACGACAATCTCATGAATCAGATTCTGCTTGAGGTTGAAGACACCTATTTCAAGATCGAAGCCGCCCGCGAGACAGTGAATCTATATAAGAACGTGTTGATACCCCAGGCAGAGCAGTCATTAAAATCAGCCGAAGCTGGATACGTGACCGGCGTGGTTGGTTTCCTTGACCTGCTTGATTCTCAGCGGATCCTTCTGAACATCGAATACACCTATTGGAAGGCTTATGTTGACTATTTGAAGCATGTTGCTGACATGGAGAGGGCCGCAGGCATCGAACAGGCTGCGGGCATTTCGGAAGATCTTTCCCCTCACGTCAAGGAGGGATGAGCATGAACGGAAATACGAAGCAATCAGGAAGAAGAGCTAGGCGGTTTTATCGATCAGCGAGCACCGTGCTATTCGTTTTGAGCCTTCTCCTCATTTCGGAATCATTTGGTGCAGAAGAGATGACCCACTCACCTGGGCAGGCCAAAGATACCCATACCCAACATTCCGGCTCGCCATCCAAGACAGATGAGCAAGGAATCCACAGTGAGCACGGCAGTGAGCACGGCGAGCAATCTGAAAACGTGCAGACGGATCTTTCAAAGCACCAGGTCGATATGACCGTGAAATTGACCCCTGAGATGTTGAAGCGAACGGATATCAGGACGGCTTCAGTTGACTATCGAACTCTGGTCAAGGAAATCCGGACAGTTGGGGAAATCACCTATGATGAAAGACGGGTGAAGGTGGTTTCCGCATGGATTGGTGGGAGAATCAACAGACTGTATGTGAATTTTACGGGTGTTGAAGTCAAGAAGGGGACACCTCTGGCTGAGCTTTACAGTCCCGAATTGATTTCTACTCAGCAAGAGTACCTCCTTGCCCTTGAAACGAAGGATAAGATAAAGGCCGGTGGAAATGCACAAGCCCTTAAAGCGGCCGTTGATCTGGTCAATGCCACGAAACAGCGACTGGTGTTCTGGGGAATTTCTCAAGAAGAGATTGCTGAAATGGAGAAGAGTTGTCAGGTCGTCTGTTCAGAGACAACCATCAATGCGCCGATCGGGGGTACGGTGATCCACAAGCAAACCAATGAAGGCCAATACGTGAAGACCGGCGACAAGCTTTTTACGATTGCTGACTTGTCCGTTGTCTGGGCCATGGCAGATGTTTACGAATACGAGATGGCTTGGGTCAAGCAGGGCCAAAAGGTGGCCATCACGTCAGCAGCCTACCCAGGAGACACATTTACTGGCACGGTATCCTTCATTGACCCATTCTTGAATAAGAAAACGCGCTCGGTCAAGGTGCGCATAGATGTGCCCAATCCGGAGCGCATGCTTAAACCCGGCATGTTTGTGGACGTCAGATTGAAGATCCCTCACGCGGGCTACAAGCCGGTCCTTGCTATACCGTACACAGCTGTTTTGGATACCGGAGCAAGAAAGCTGGCTTACGTTGATTTGGGAGAAGGAACGTTCAAGCCTGTTGAGATCGAGGTCGGAAGCAGAGCCGGGGGCTGGGTCCCAGTTGTATCCGGCCTTGAAAAAGGCCAGCGAGTGGCCGTATCAGCCACTTACCTTCTCGACTCTCAGCGTACTCTGGGGGGCGCAGCATCTGGAGAGTATGGCGGGGCAATCGAACACAGTCATTAAAGAGGCGGACAAGGAACGTAATAGAAACCGGAGTTTGGGGCTATGATCAACAGAATTATTGCATGGTCTATCTCTAACCGATTCATGGTTCTTGCCTTTGCAGCGGCCTTTATAGGGGCTGGTTGGTGGGCGATGAAAAGGACCCCTGTCGACGCCATTCCCGACATCGGCGTTAATCAACAAATCGTTTATGTGGAATGGTCAGGAAGAAGCCCAAAAGACATAGAGGATCAAATCGTATATCCCTTGACGACCAGTTTACTGGGCATTCCTGGTGTGGAAGTTATTCGTTCCAACGCCATGTTTGGATTTGGGACAATTAACATTGTCTTTGAGGACAAGATCGACTTCTACTGGTCCCGAACCCGGGTGTTAGAGCGGATAAACATGGCTCAGAAAGACCTTCCTGAGGGGGTGGTTCCCGTACTCGGCCCCGACGCAACGGCTCTTGGGCAGGTATTCTGGTACACCATCGAGAACGGCTACTATTGCCCCGATCATCCAAGAAAGGTTTATGAAAGGGCTGGAAAGTGCCCAGAAGATGGTCGGCCTCTTGTTCGTTCGCAGCAGAACTTAGCAGAGCTGAGGTCAATACAGGACTGGTTTATTAAATTCCAGCTCACAGCCGTGCGGGGTGTGAGTGAAGTGGCCAGTGTTGGAGGCTATGTCAAACAGTACCAGATCGATGTTGATCCCAACAAGATGCTTTCCTATGGAATCGACATGAAACAGCTCATCAGGGCTGTCAAAGAAAGCAATATCGATGTAGGTGCCAAGGTTATAGAAGAAGGTGGTGCAGAGTGGATCGTTCGAGGTTTGGGGTTTATCAAGACCCCGGAAGATATAGAGAACATTGTCATTGGGTCTCACGAAGGCGTTCCTGTCTATGTGAAGAACATTGCTGTTGTCACTTTGGGTCCTGAGTTTCGCCGCGGGGCCCTGGTTAAAGATGGTGAGGAGACCGTGGGCGGGATCGTCCTGATGCGCTACGGTGAAAACCCCCTGTCGGTCATCGAAGGCGTGAAATCCAAAATCGAAGAGATCAAAACAGGGCTTCCGCCTGGAGTCAGGATCAACGGGTATTATGATCGATCTGATCTTATCCAGAGAGCAGTTCACACCCTGAGGGTTGCCCTCATAGAGGCCCTCGTTATTGCGCTGTTGGTGGTCCTCGTATTTATGGGAGAGATTCGAAGCAGCCTGATCATTTCAATGATCCTGCCAGCCGGGATCCTCATGTCTTTTGTGGTGATGTACATTCTTAAAGTCTCTTCGAATATCATGGCTTTGGGAGGACTGGCCCTTTCCATTGGTGTGATGGTCGACGCCGGCATTATCATGACAGAGAATATTGCGAGGCACATTTCAGCGGCCCCTCACAAGAAGAAGTCTGTGGTTGCCTTGAAGGCCGCTCGTGAGGTGGGGGGAGGCATTTTCTTCTCCATGCTGATCATTATTACGGCCTTTGCCACAATCCTTTCCCTTACCGGTCAGGCCGGAAAACTCTTCAGACCGCTGGCTTTGACCACCATTTCGGCCATGGGCAGTGCAGCGCTCCTGTCCATCACCGTCATTCCGGTACTGTGTATCCTCATTCTAGGTAGAAAAACGAAGCCGCCGGAGAAGCATCTGATCACGAGGGTCTTACAGTCGGCTTATCGGCCGATAATCAGGTGGAGCCTGGATCATAGATTTCTCGTGATCCTGTTCGCGCTGGTCTTCATTGCTATCAGCGTGGTTCCCATGATGGGGGCACGACTCATTACGACACCTATGTCCAAGATTATGCCTGTCCACAGCATACCTGTGCTGCACAGGATTGTGGCCGGCCTGGAGTCGATCTTGCCGGGCATTAAGAGCGAGTTCATGCCACCGTTGAACGAAGGCGATTTACTTTACATGCCTGTCCTTTTGCCGGGTGCTTCCCTGACCCAGGTGAAAGAAGTTCTCACCAAACAGACTTCTATCATCAAAGAATTTCCTGAAGTGGTCACCGTGGTTGGAAAACTGGGACGTGCCGACACGGCGACAGATCCTGCGCCTGTGGGAATGATAGAGGCGATCATCGTCATCAAACCTGAGAATCAATGGCGGCCGGGGATGACCAAAGCAAAACTAATCAACGAGATCATTAAGAAGACAGAGATGCCCGGCGTAATACCGATCATGACACAACCCATTCGTAATCGCATTGACATGCTTGCCACCGGCATTCAAACGCCGGTTGGGATTAAGGTATTCGGTTCAGATCTGAAGGAAATCGAACGGCTCGCATTGAAGATTGAAGAGGTTCTGCGGACAATCCCAGGGGTCGTGAGCCCTTATGCAGAGCGCATTGGAAACAAACCATACCTTGAGATTGAAATCGATCGGAATGAAGTGGCTAGACATGGCATCAGGGTGGGCGATGTTCAGGCCCTGATCATGACAGCCCTGGGAGGCATGAACATTACCACAACAGTCGAGGGAAGAGAGCGTTACCATGTCCGTGTCAGGTATATGCGGGAATTGAGGGACAACGTGGAGGCGATCAAGCGGGTGTTGGTCGACTCCCCTTTTGGTTACAAGGTCCCACTGTACCAATTGACTGAGATCGTCAGAAGCCTGGGGCCCGCAAAGATAGCGAGCGAAGACACCCTCCTGTTCTCACGCATTTTTGTAGATGTGGACACAGAAAAGACGGGCATTGTCGATTTTGTGACCGAAGCTGACAAAATTGTGAAGAAGGCCGTTACCTTCCCTCCCGGCTATTACATGACCTGGAGTGGGCAATATGAGTATGAACTTCAATCGAGAAAGAGGCTGATGGCGGTTGTGCCGGTCTGTATCCTAGTCATTTTTGTCCTACTTTACATGAAGTTTAAGTCCTTCTCGGCAGCGCTAACCCTTATGCTCGCCGTGCCCTTTGCCTTTGTAGGCGGGATCTGGCTGCAGTATTTCATGGGAGTCAAATTCTCAACAGCCGTGTGGGTGGGATACCTGGCCTTGTTTGGGATATCTGTTGAAGACGGGATCGTCATGGTTGAATATCTTCTGCTGCAAAAGGAGGGAGGACGACCAGGTAAACCCCTCAAAGAGATCGTCACTGATGCCGCTCTGCTGAGAGTCAGGGCGATTACCATGACAACTGCCACGACCGTTCTGGCCCTCATGGCCATCATGTTGTCTACCGGGACAGGCTCAGAAGTGATGAAGCCTATCGCCACTCCGGTCGTAGGAGGGATAGTCACAGCGACTCTGACAAACCTGATCATCGTCCCAGTTCTGTTCTATTGGCTGAACAGGAAAAGAGAGGTCCAAGAATAAGCAATGAGCATTGAACTCGGTCATTTGCAGGCAGGATCGCCGTGAAGCTGATAGGAAATTGCTTTTTCGAGATTCATCAAGTGTGGCCATCAGTGGCGCCACTTGATGAAAAGAATAGCCTGTACACAGGCCCCAAATGTCAAGAGGCGTCAAGAAGCGGTAATCTCAGAGCATCATGAATCCATTTTGCCGTCTATAAAGGCCGATTCGCACTAATTTTACTGAAATCGTCACCGGTTGGCGGTTCTGGCAAGTATTTTGGCACGAACGTATCCCTGCTGCCCTATAGTACGTGGTTAGTGAAGAATTACTTTCAACTTAAAAGTATGCTAATCTTGGATGAACCAAAATTCTATTGTAAAGTGTCGATTATTCCCACTATATAAGAGGGACAAATTTTAAAAATGCGAATTGAAAAACCAGAGGGGAAAAATGTATTTTAAGCAGATAGCAGTAGAAGGCATGGGATGTCTTTCCTATATTATCGGATGCCCTATGGCACGGGCTGCTTGCGTGGTCGATCCTAAAAGAGATGTCTACGATTACATCGATCTCGCACGGAAAAACGGCATGAAAATTACTCACATTTTTGAAACCCATATCCACGCAGACCATGTCAGCGGAAACATGGAGTTAAAATCGAGAACAGGCGCTGATATTTACTTTGCAAAAGATACACCTGTCCGCTTTGAGCATAAAGAAGTCGATGAAGGAGATATCCTCGAGATTGGAAATGCCAAACTTGAGTTTATCAAAACTCCGGGACATACCCCGCATGCGATGTCTATTTTGGTTACCGACAAATCGAGAAGTGTTAAACCGTGGTTTGTTCTTACCGGAGACTGCATGTTTGTCGGAGATGTCGGAAGACCCGATCTTGCGGGGGCAGAACTTATCGATGAACAGGTAAAAAATCTTTACGATTCGCTTCATAATAAATTAGGAAGGCTTCCGGACAGTATAGAAATATTTCCCGCACATGGAGAAGGTTCTCTGTGCGGAAGAGGTATGAGTACTAAGCCGAGTTCTACGATCGGATTTGAAAAAGAGAATAATCCTTCCCTACTTCTTTCATGGAAGGATTTTCAGACGGCGTTCAAAAAGGATTTCCCGGAAAGACCTAAAAGTTTTTCGCATATAATCAAAACAAATACAAACGGTCCCCAGCTTCTTGAGCGGTGTCCTGCATTAAAGGATTTATCTCCTTTTCAGGTAAAAGAGCGAATCGAAAAAGGCGCTTTGGTTTTGGATACCCGCGATACTGCTGCATTCGGAGGAGTTCATATTCCTGGAAGTATCAATATCGGTTTTGCCAAACAGACCGCAAACTGGATCGGAATGGTTATAGAGCCGGAATCTAAGTTGATACTTGTCGTTACTGATGAACAAGCTTATGAAAAAATGCGTATTCAACTGCACCGGATCGGGTATGACAATATTACTGGATTTCTTTACGGGGGAATTGCCGCATGGCAGGAGATGGGTTTTCCTATAGCGCAGTTGTGGCAGATTTCGGCAGCCCATCTAAGAGAAAAACTCGAGAAAAAAGACTACCGATACTTTTTCGATATCAGGACGTCTGCCGAATGGCATATTGGACATGTTAAAGAAGCGGTTCATCTTCCTTTGACCGAATTGATGAAAAAACTGCCGGATATACCGAAAGATGAGGAAGTTATTGTAACCTGCGCCGTAGGTTACAGGGGAAACATTGCTGCAAGTTTTCTTGCTGGCAAAGGTTTTACACACGTTCACAGCCTTGCGGGCGGTATGAAGGCATGGATAAATTCGGGCTATCCTGTGATTAGGTAATTTATCCACAAGTATCGGCTTATTATAACCGGATAATAGCGTTTTCAAGTTCTTCGACATTCGATCAGACATTGTGCATTGTCTGCTCGAATGTCGAAGAACTTGCAGAAAGGAATAGATTCACTCGCTGGGCGCTACTTCCTCTTTCACCTGTGGTCCTTTACGATTTCCGAACTTGGGAAGAGGAGCAGAGAGATCGGCCCTTTTCTCAATGATCCGTTGCAAATAAGCATGGAGCAAGCTAATGAACTGAAAGAGATATAGTCGAGGCTATCTGAATTAAGCGGATTTCCGGAGCCGTACCTGGCAGGGCGAATGAGTGCCTACTGCCGATGGTCGAACATCTAGTCCCAACAGTTAATACGTGAGGATATTCGTGATCTGACCGTCGTGAAATCTGTCGTGGATGTGGAAACGTTCTATCTTTTGTTGCCATCAAAGGTAGGAAGTCCTATCTCTGCACCTTCGTTGTCTCACGACTTGAAGGTTTCTTATAATTGTGTTCGGAGTTGGTTGTCGGTTTTTGAAAGATTTTTCCTCACTTTCAGTATTGGCCCATGGACCGGAGAATTGCACGACAATTCAAAAAAACGGAAGGTGTATCTCTGGGATGCACCCCGGATACCGGCGATTCAACTTGTCGAGGAAAACGAAAGTTACCGCATGATACCAAATGGAAACCAGTACATACTGGTTGCTCCCGCATACCAGTGGCTTTCGAATTTGCCTTAGTCTTGCGTTGGAAGAAGTCGAAAAACTCAATCAGGCAGAGCAACTTCGTCTTCTGGAGCAAATTGCGGTCTTGATTCGGAGCAAGGCAACTGTTTCAGAAATGCGCCCATGTCCGCATCTTTCCGGATTCCCAGACGGGTCAGAGAAAAATCATATCTGACCGGATCTGCGGGAGCAATAGATCGGAAGGCCTTGGTGATTTCCATTGCCGCACGCATATCTGCCTGTCTCCGAGTTGTAAGCCCAAGCAACTGACAAATCTTATGCATATGAGTATCAACCGGGACTATCAGCTTTGATACAGGCACATTTTCCCATCCCCCCGGATCTACATCATCAGAGCGCACCATCCACCTGAGGAAAAGGTTGAGTCGCTTACATGCGCTGCCCCTG
>JAUWGF010000184.1:0-3353 GCA_030606515.1 Deltaproteobacteria bacterium
AATATATTCGTTTGTCATGGCAATATATTCGTCTTCCTTTCTGGAAACACCATCGCTTGAAACAAGATCCCCTCCAATGAATGGATATTCCCCAGCCCCCTTGAGGGACACGAATTCAGTTTCTCTTACAAAATCAGGCAGGTTGAATTTCTTAAATAACTCAAGGGCTTTCCACAGATAAGGGATAGTAGCATCCAGGTCTTTGGCCAATTCCGTCAACTGTATTTTGCGTGGGACCTGTGTCAGGCCGCCGATTTTTATTACCATTGGATGTGTGCTCCTGCCTACCAGAAGATCAGCGGCCTTGTTGGCAAACCCCTTGATTCTGGCCGCGGTCTCTACCACCTCCGGATGCGTCTGCATGAGCGGAATCGCACTGGGCACATTAAGAAAGTCCGGTGCCACCAGGAAAAAGAGGTGGAGGCTATGGCTCTGCAGCGTCTCGGCATGCTTGGCAAGGAGCCTTACCTTTTGTGCCGGCTCCGGAATTTGGATCTTCAGTGCCTGTTCTATGGCCCTGGCGCTTGCCAGGGAATGTGAAATGGAACATATGCCGCAGATCCGGGCCGCAAGGATAGGAGCCATTTCAATGGAAAGTCCCCTGAACATTACCTCGAAAAACCTGGGAGTCTCTACTACGGCCCAGGTACATTCAGCCAGCTTTCCATCTTCGATCCTGATCCTGATATCCCCGTGCCCCTCGACCCGGCACAGATGCTTAATATCTATGTTTAATGATTTTACTGTCTTAACGGTCATTGTCTAAAATTCCACTGAAGGCATTGAAAAAGTTCATCCGTTCTGCAATATGTGCTTCTGTAAATCCCTTTTCTCTGAGTATCTCCATGAGCGATTCAAGGTTCGCCTCTTCCGAAGGCCCGCGACAGCCCCAACAACCAAGCCGGTTCCGTGGACATACAGCATTACAGCCGGCTCGCGTAATAGGTCCCAGACACATCATCCCCATATCAAGCACACAGGAATTGAGTTGTTGTTTACATTCAACGCAGACCGGGTATCTGGGAAACTGTGGCTTTATTCCGAGTACCAGATGGCGCACCAGCCACTCGAATTCAGGTTTTGAAATAGGACATCCGGGCAGCTCTATGTCCACAGGGACTATTTCTGCCACTTTTCTGACCGGCCCGGTATCTATAGGGTGTCCGTCATGGACAGCTTTTATTACATCCGGCAGGGGAAAACGGCTTCTCAGGTTGTTTACGCCGCCAAAGCAGGCACAGGCCCCCATTGCTACAAGAATTCCTGCCTGTTCACGGATCTTTTTGAGTCTTGCCACCTCACTGTCAGTGGTAATGCACCCGTCAATAAAGGCTATTTCATAATCATCACGCCTCTCAGAAGAGATCTCCCGGAAGTTTACTACCTCCACCAGGCCAAACAGGGCCTTCAGGTTCTCTTCCTTGTTGGCTATCTGGAGCTGGCATCCCTCGCACCCGGTAAAATCAAAGAACCCCACCTTCGGCCTTTTAAGCGTAATCCCTAAGTATTTCATTATATTAACATAGATGAGCTATATGGCTTCCTTGAGATTCATCACTGTCCAGTAATCAAACACCGGTCCATCCAGACAGGTGAATGTGGAACCTACATTGCAACGGCAGCACTTTCCCATGCCGCAATGCATCCTTCGCTCAAGGGAGACAAACATCCGCTGTCGCGGAATACCTGTATCGCCAAGGTATGCGCATACGAACTTAAACATTACAGGAGGTCCGCATACAATCGCAAAGGTGTTATCAGGATCAATCCGGACCTCTTTGAACAAATCAGTAATCAGCCCGACCCGCCCCTTCCAATTCTCATCGGGTTCCTGGATTATTGTAAGGAGTTTCAGGTTATAAATTTTTTGCCATTCCTCAAACTGATAATCGAACAGGATCTGCCCGGGCTCCCTGGTACCATAAAGTATCGTAATATCCTTGTATTCGGACCGGTGTTCGTTTACCCAGTAAATGGGAGAACGAAGCGGGGCAACACCCAATCCCCCTGCTATCAAAAGGATGTTGCACCCTTTCATTTTTTGCATGGGGAAGTGTGTGCCAAAGGGCCCCCTGATCCCGACTATCGCCCCCGGCTCTAAACGGTCGAGCATCCCAGTGACCTTGCCGGCCTTTCGTATGCAGAGTCCGATGAACTCCCTGTTGGAGGGGGAACTTGAAATGGATATGGGAACCTCTCCGCATCCCGGCAGCTCCAGCATCACGAACTGGCCAGGCAGAAAGGTAAACTTTTCTCTTTCGCAAGAGTCTAATATCCTTATTTGAAAGAGCTTCTCCTGAGCTGTTAACTTGACAATATTAATAACCTCGGACTTAAAGCCCTTTTCTGTCTGCATCAGGACGGATTTGTTGTTAAAATCCGGAGGCCTTTCCATGAAAGGCTCCAGATTTATATCATATTGCGGGATCTTAATATTCATTTCTCTCAGTCCTGATCAAATCATCAATCACTGCCTTGGGGCTGATCCCTGCCAGGCACGCCTTTCCGCACCGGTTGCATCCCACACATAGTGATTGATTAAAGGCCTCCACAAATCCCCTGAACTGGTGATAATATCGATACTTCAATCGAATATGCGCATCCGGGCGGAAATTATGCCCCCCGGCCACAGCGGCAAAATCAAGTAGGTTACAGGAGTATAAAAATTTTCTCTTTGTAGCCCTGGAAAAACTCAGATCCGTGTCCTCTTCTATGCCATAGCAGTAACAGGTTGGACATACCATGGCGCAGCTTCCACAGCTCAGGCATTTATCCCCCCACTTTTTCCAGACTTCAGACTCAAACTCCAGGTCCATTAATTCAGGCAAGATCGTAATGTCAACCTGGGTCTTGAACTTTGATTCAATCTGCTTCTTTACTGTCTTGAAACGCTTCTGGTCTTCCTCTGTGACCTCCCTGGCACCGAATCTGTTCAAGATGATGTAAGCAGTATCGGAATTAATGGCTACAAAGTATCTGTCTCCAATGTCGGTCAGAAAGAGGTCAAAACCATGAAAGACCGTGTCTGTATTCATTGACCGGCAGAAACAATCTTCCAGGGGTTCATGGTCGAGCCCTATGATCAGGGTATTGCGCCTTCGTGCAAAATAATACGGGTTGGGATAGACACTTTTCAACATCACCTGGTCAAGTTTTAACAGGGCATTAATATCGCAAGCCCGCATTCCGATAATTACCCGCGGGTGAGTTGTATATTGGATTTCCTGCTCCCAGCCCTTGTCATTAAAATGATAGGTGGCGAGGTCTTCCTTAAAAGGCAAGAAATAATTCTTGGGCGAGGAGTAGGACCGGGTATAGTCCATCTCAAGCTCCTCAAAGGAGTTGATCTTCAG
>JAUWGF010000127.1:0-5661 GCA_030606515.1 Deltaproteobacteria bacterium
TCGGGACGAAGTCTATAATCGATCTGAAGACAACCCAAACAGAGGTATGGCTGAAATCATTGTGGCCAAGCAGAGAAACGGTCCCATTGGTATTGTAAAACTTGCCTTTGTGGACAGATACGCTACCTTTGCCAACCTGTCTCGCGAATCAGAATATTAAGCCTCTATTACATGAGCTCTTGCAGCAAGGTGGTGTAACGCCGTCAGGGGAGCTCATAACAAACCTCAGAGTCTATTTAGGGGAGCTTTACTCCTGGAATCAGCGCATCAACCTCACCGGCCTCAAGACCATGGAGGAAATGGCCATCAAGCACGTCGGTGACACCTTGACTCTGATTCGTTTCCTGCCGGAGGGTGTCCATCACGTACTGGATATAGGCACAGGCCCCGGTGTTCCAGGATTTATCCTCAAGCTGTTTCGTCCCAATCTTGAAATAGTGCTTATTGACGCCATTCGGAAGAAAGTCTCGTTTCTCAATACTGTAATCGCAATAATCGGCCTTACAGGTATCTGGGCAGAGCACTGCCGAGTGGGCCCCAAAGATATACCCAGGCATCTTCCCCATGAAGGCTTTGATGTAATTGTCAGCCAGGCAGTGGGACCTCTGGATGAGCTTGCTCGCATGGCCCGGCCTTTACTGTCACCAAACGGTCTGGTAATAGCCATGAAGGGACCAAAGGTAGATGAAGAACTGGAAGGAAAAATGGGCTATCTGCAAAGGCATGGATGGAAGACTGGTATCATAAAAACCCAAACACCTGTTAGTAGTTTTCGACGAAATCTTGTCATGTTACGAAGATACTGATCCATTTACAAAATGGCCGAACTACATCTTTGGCAGCGGGACATCCTGATTCTGATCCTTCTTGGCTGGAGCAACTTTTTGCCCATACTAGGTAGGGTCGTCCTCAAGGAACGCCTTTCCGCTTCTTTGGACCTGGGGTACAAGTGGATAGATAATCGTTACCTATTGGGCCCGCACAAGACCTGGAGGGGAATAATTATTTCAGTCATTGGGACGGGTCTGGCGAGTCACTTCACGCCATTAGGCTTTATTCTCGGCCTTAAGCTCGCCTTATGTTCCATGTTTGGCGATTTGATCTCAAGCTTTGTAAAACGACGCATGGGTTTAAAAAGTGGTAGTAAGGCCCTTTTGCTGGATCAAGGTCTTGAGTCATTTCTCCCCTTGTGGGTACTCAAGGACAGCCTTTTTATTTGCTGGCCTGAGATAATCCTGATAATCTCCTGCTTTACAATACTGGAGATCGGCCTATCCCCACTTCTTTATATGCTTCATATCAGGAGAAGTCCCCACTGAATTTATGACTCTTTTAAAAACAGACCTCCACATTCATACTTCTGAAGACCCTGAAGATCTTATCCTGTACAGCGCAACCGATCTCATAGACATGGCCCACAGGCTGGGATACTCGGTACTGGCCATAACCAACCACAACTGTGTTACCTATAGCGAATATCTCAGGGATTATGCCAGGGAAAGAGGAATAGTGTTAATACCGGGTATGGAGGCAACAATTCAAGGCCGGCATGTACTTCTCCATAACATGGATTTTAAACAGGTGAAACACGACAAAATCGCTAACCTGGAATACTTGAAGAGGCCTGACAACCTGATAGTTGCTCCTCACCCATACTTTCCCAGTCTCGTAGCACTCAGGGGCATGCTGAGACGACACGTCAATCTTTTTGACGCAGTGGAGCATTGCCACTGTTATACTGAACGGCTGGACTTTAACCGCCCTGCAATAAAATTTGCAAAAGAACACAATCTCCCCATGATTGGTACTTCTGACGCCCACCAAAGATGCCAGTTCCACACAACTTACTCGCTCATAGAAGCAGAACCTGATCCGGAGTCAGTTATCCGGGCAATCAAGTCCGGCAACGTCCGGATAGTCACTCGCCCCCTTCCCCTGTTCCTCCTGCTGAAGATCAACTTAAAGATGCTTTGGAGAAACAAGATTCTGAAAAGGCTTTAAGTTTTAGCCTCTATTTATTGAAAGCACCATGTCCATATGATACTAAACGGATACAGGTTATGAAAACTCACGCTCATATCCAAAAAACCGTTCTACTCATACTGGCTTTTTTGCTGATGCTTCCAGTAACAGGTCTGACGGCCTCAGTACCTGAAGGGGCTTTTGCCGAACAGATTAAAGAAGAAAAAACACCTTCTGAATTCGAGATAAGTCCATCACCAGGGGCTGAGCCCTGGCGCATAGAGGCCCTTCAGCTGACTTATTTCCACTCTTCAGATGTGATCCTGGGTGAAGGTGCGGTCCAGGTCTGGAGGGGTGATCTCAAGGTCTGTGCAGACCGGATCATTTATGACAGGCGTAATGCCATGGTACGGGCAAATGGCAATGTGGTCATATACCTCGACATGGATGTGCTGAAGGGAACCGAAGGAGAACTGGATCTTAACACATCTACAGGCACAGTAGAAAATGCCGATCTCTTCTTACAGAGAAACAACATACACCTTCTGGCCAAACAGATCTGGAAGACAGGTCCTGAAGAATATAGGGCAAAACATGCCACCATCAGCACCTGTCCCCTTCCCAAGCAGGCGTGGAACTTTAAGTGTCGAGACCTTAAACTCACGATTGGAGGCATGGCCTTTGCCAAAAGCAGTTTCTTCAACATAAGGGACATTCCTATACTCTACAGCCCCTGGGTTGTGTTGCCCATAAACAAATACAGAAAAACAGGGTTATTGTTACCCTACTTCTCTACGTCCAAAAGGAATGGGGCAGAGCTCAACGTCCCCTTCTTCTGGGCCATTAACGACAGCATGGACGCCACTTTTTATCAGCATTCCATGAGTAAAAGGGGCTGGATGCAGGGAGTGGAGTTCCGCCACGTATTTTCCCCGGAAGACAAGGGCATCCTCAGATACAATTTTCTGGTAGACACACTGGACGACGACGACTTCAACGATGATGGGTACACAAGAGGTAATGAAAAACGCTGGTGGTTTAGGGCAAAGGTGGACCAACAACTCCCCTGGGACTTTGAGGCAAAGGTGGACGTGGACACGATCAGTGACAGGGATTACCTGTTGGAATTCGATCATGGACCAATGGGTCATGATGAAACAGACAAGATCTTTCGAGAGACCTTTGGCCGCTCCCTGTCCGATGAAACGGATCTGATCCGTCCTTCAACTCTCCAGATTACCAGACTGACCCAGGACATATTTTTTGGAGGCGAAGGCCGGTATAACGATAATATGGAAGTAGGAGAACAGGATTCCACTGTACAGACATACCCCAGGTTGGTGCTTCACGGATTCAGAAAGCCTCTTTTTAGTTCCCCTTTTTACTATGACTGGGCTACCTCGTATGTACATTACTGGAGGGAGGTAGGCATTAGGGAACAACGCCTGCACATGGAACCAGGTGTATCCTTACCGTTGAACCTATATAACTTGGCTGATTTAATTTTAAGCGGGACCGTCGAAGAGACCATGTATGAGACCAGCGGCCATGATCCGGATCAGGACCCTGATAGCCATTCCAACAGGCTGCTCTATAACCTGAACGCCGATCTGAGTACGACTTTCGGGCGGACCTACTGCCTTTCGGGCGAAAAGACTATGAGACACAGCATACGGCCTGGGCTGATTTACCAGTATCGTCCTTCTGAGAACCAGGACGACCTGCCTGACATCGACGCCCTGGACCGGCTTGAGCATACGAATCGAATTACAATATCCCTGCTCTCGTTCCTTAGCAGCAAAACACCCCTTGGTAATAACAGATTTGCCTACACAGACGTTATAAGGTTTTCCTTAGAACAGAGTTACGACACCGAGGAGAACAGTAGAGATCTGCCCGGTGAAGAGGACCCTAGACATTTTTCAGACATTTACGCCGAATTGGATTTTAAACCCTTTCCCAACCTTTTCATGCGTTATGACACTAGCTACAATGTCTATGGAAAAGGCTTTACTAAGTACAATTTCCTGGGACGCTTATCAAATTCTGCAGGAGATCGTCTGGACCTGGAATATAGATACAACTGCCTTGCTCACATAAATGAAGTCAACCTGGAAGTACATACCGCATTTTCACCTTCCTGGTATGGAATGTGTAAGTTAAAGAGGAATGTCGCCGAAAACTCAGAGCTTGAATCCATCTTTGGTCTCCGGTATCAATCGACCTGTTGGGCACTTGATGGCAGGTTTAAAAAGGACACGGACGAAACCAGCTTTACATTCCACCTTGAGCTTTTGGGTATTGGAGGCTGGGGCGCTAAGAATTAAGAGTTAAGAGTTATTGACTGAGCCAGGTGCGCTTTCAGTGCTAGTGAAACCTATGATCAGGCTTGACAGCCCCTGATGAGACTGCTATGAAAAAGCCATCGATTTGCCCTGAGTTAAACAAGACTATTTAGGAATTTGTTAGTAATAATGTTTAGTTAGAAGGAATCTAATTATTTTGTTAACGTTGGGTCGGATGGAAATTGCTTGAAATTATACCATATAATATGCAGTCAAGTTTTAGAAGATAAGGCTTTGGGGGAGGAATGGATTAATGTTTGGAAAAGCGATCAAAAGACTTTACAAGGTTTTGTGTCAGGAGGAATGGGACGCCACTGTCTGCGGGATTATTGTTGCCCTTTTGAGTATCATGTCCCTGGCCTGGGCCCGTCCCTGGGGTGCGGTCGGCGCTGTGAGAAACTGGGCTGAATGGATACTTTATTACATAGGCATGTGGGGAGAGCAGCCGGCAAGTATTCTCGTCCACAGCGGCTCTGTTATCGGCTTGGGGTTTTTGGCTGGCGCCTTTATTTCTGCCTGCCTTGGCGGAGACTTTGCCTTCAGGATTCCCCCAAGGCTGGAGCTGGCAAAGGCGGTGTTCGCAGGGCTATTCATGGGTGTCGGTTCTGCCTTGGCTGGTGGATGTAACATAGGTGGCTTTTATAATTCGGTCGGAAATCTTTGTGCCAGCGGGTTTGCCATGATGATAGGGATTATCGTCGGAGCCGTAATCGGCATCAAATACCTTTACTGGGAGATGGAACATATCACTTGGGGTTCGGGAGGGGCAAAGACCTTTCAGGTTCCTGGTGCCCTCCAGATTATACTGGCTTTAGTGATGCTGGGCGTCCTTATCTGGGGGACTAATGCTTACGCAACCAGCGACGATGACTCTCTGGTACGGCTTGCCGGGCTTTTGATTATCCCGGCAGGGCTGGGATACACAATGCAGCGCGGGCGCTGGTGCATGATTCAAGGCTTCAGAGAACCCCATATGACAGGTGACACCAAAATGGCCAAATCTGTAGCTCTAAGTGTAGTCATCCTGGCAGCCGGGGTTGCGATCATCAAATTTACCGGGATCCAGGCGATCGAACACTATGTCCGGGGCTTCTTCGGCTGGGGCGGCGTTGTAGGCGGTGTCATTTTCGGCTTTGGTGCATTGCTGGCCGGAGGCTGCGGAACCGGGACACTCTGGCGCGTTGGTGAAGGACAGATCAAGTTATGGGTTGTAATGCCCATCTTCGGCATTTCCAATGCCATTATGAACAGGTGGGTCAAGGCACATGACTGGGAGGGAATGGAAGAATACATAGATGAAGGCGTAACCAATGACGGCATCTTCGGCACCTTTGTATATATGCCGGAAACCTGG
>JAUWGF010000082.1:0-7525 GCA_030606515.1 Deltaproteobacteria bacterium
CGTCTCTGTAAATATCATGCTTTTACTCTGTACAGACCTCGTTAAAAATGATTTTTATATGGTCTTCAAGCCCTTTATTCATAACGGATCTGATAAAAATTGGACATTTGGTCGGTCTGGGTTGAAAGGTTCACGGTTCCAAGTTCAGGGTTAATCGCTTCGCGAATTTTTCCGATGCCACTGATTTCACCGGATAAGCATAATGAATCTGTCAACCTTTGAACCTTGAACCTTTGAACCGTAACTACTAAAAGGACTTCTACTATATTATCTTTTCGTAACGATCAATCTGGGCCTCAGTGAATTCCTTCATGTTGTAGCCTTCATGATAGTTCTTATACCACTCAACAACCCATTCCAGTGCTGAAAAAATATCAAGCCTGGACCTCCACCCCAACAGCATTCTCGCCTTGGCTGAATCGAGTTTGAGGTACGTTGCCTCGTGGGGACCTTGCCTGTCAGATTCCAGCTTCCACTCTGCCCCGTCTCCCCACAGCCTGGTAAGTTCCTTGACAATCCACCCAACAGGTTTTGCTTCAAGGCTTTGAAGTCCGAAATTCCAGGCCTCTGCATACTTCGAGTCTGTCCAAAGTCTCTCTGCCAGACAGAGATACCCGTTGAGCGGGTCCAGTACATGCTGCCAGGGACGAATTGCATTTGAATTCCGAATCACAACCGCCTCCCCTCGTATGAAAGCGGCCATGATGTCAGGTACAAGCCGGTCTTTGCCCCAATCTCCGCCACCAATAACATTGCCTGCCCTTACACTGGCAATTGCCGTATAATCATTTTGAGAGCCGGATATTTCAAAATATGATCGACGATAGGCAGATGTAATCAGCTCGGCACACCCCTTGCTACTTGAGTAAGGATCGTACCCACCCATTGGATCATTTTCTCGATACCCCCAAACCCATTCACGGTTTTCGTAACATTTGTCGCTGGTTATTATGATAGCGACCCTAACCCCCTTAGAAACTCGAATTGCTTCCAATACATGAACGGTACCCATCACATTTGTGGCATAAGTCTCCACAGGGATACTGTAAGAATCCCGGACCAGAGCTTGCGCTGCCATATGGATCACAATCTCTGGCCGATGATCGGCAAAAACCGCCTTCAGGCATTCCAGATCACGAATGTCTCCGTTTATCGAAGTCATTCTCTGTACCACATCGGCTACATCAAACATGTTGGGCTCTGTCGGAGGGCCTAGCGAATAACCGCAGACAATTGCCCCAGTTTTCTGCAACCAAAGAGAGAGCCAACTTCCCTTAAAACCTGTATGACCCGTAACCAGGACTCTCTTTCCGCGCCAAAAATCCTGTGTCATTACCAAACCTTCCACGGAGGATTGCCTGAAGCCCACAATTGTTCTAGGTACATCTTGTCCCGCAATGTATCCATCGGCTGCCAAAACCCCTCATGCCTGAATGCGGCGAGCAACCCTTTCTTGGCCACCGTCTCCAGCGGGTCCTTTTCCCAGACCGTCATATCGTCCTTGATAAAGTCAATAACACCTGGCTCAAGGACAAAGAAACCGCCACTCACCCATGCGCCGTCACCCCTTACTTTCTCCCGGAAACTAGTGATCTTGGTTTGTCCTTCCTTCAGTGTTATCGCACCGAATCTTCCTGGAGGCTGTACGGCGGTCAACGTTGCCAACACCTTTTGTCTCTTGTGAAATTCTATTAAATCCTTAATATTTATATTGCTGACTCCATCGCCATAAGTGAAACAAAATGTCTCGTTCCCTAAATACTCCTTGACTCGCTTAAGCCGTCCACCTGTCATAGTCTTTTCGCCCGTGTCAATCAGTGTCACTTTCCAAGGCTCAGCCTTATTTTGATGTATCTTCAACTTGTTTTTTCTCAGATCAAAACTAACATCAGCTACCTGAAGAAAATAATTGGCAAAGTATTCCTTTATCATATAACCCTTATAACCACAGCAAACAATGAACTCATCAAGGCCATACGCAGAATAGATCTTCATGATATGCCAGAGAATTGGCTTGTCCCCAATCTCTACCATTGGCTTCGGCCTTACTCGACTCTCCTCACTTATTCGAGTACCATAGCCTCCTGCCAATATGACAACCTTCATTTCAACACCTCCGGATCCTTCATCTCAATATATGTTACGTCGTTGAGTATTCTTTCTTACACGGTCAGAAGGCAGGAAAGCGCTATAACCCCCGAGGCCATAGACAACGCCACCCACGAGGCTTCTTATCATCCTCAGCGCCGGAGACTTCGTCATCCTCCAAATCCGCCGGTCCCGCTGTCATCTGGGCAATGCGCTGTAAAAAGCTCTTCCGCTCCTCGGTCAGACGATTGATCTCTGCACGCTGTTCTTCAAGCAAGTTAATAAGATGTTCCTCACTGGAATCTGCCTCAGGGGACTTATTGACACCACCGCTTAACTGACGCTCATTTACTAGTCTGGTCAAGGTCAACAGACTGCTCTGTAACTCCCGAACCTGGGCTTCCAGAACCCGCGACCCCTCGACATCCATCGATTCGCCTGCAGCGGTAATGGCAGGAACATTCTCCGCAAATTCAGGCGCTGGAATCGTGGCAGTTGATAATGCTGAAAAGCCGCTCTCTTCCTGGCTTTTGACAACCTCCTCCACCACAGCTCCTGTAATGACGCTCACTTCGTCAGCATAGGCATAAACCAGACATGCGTCACATAACAAGTTAATCAGGCGGGGAGTACCCTGGGTGTGTTGGAAAATAACCTCCATGGCATTTTCGGTAAAAATATCCCGGGTATCTCCTTCTCCTGACGCAACCTCAAGGCGGTGCTGAATATAGAGTTCTGTTTCTTTTTCTGTTAGAGGAGCCAGATGATAGTGAACGGCAATGCGTTGGGCCAACTGTACCATGCGGGGGTGAGACAATTTGTGGCGCAATTCGGGCTGCCCCACCAGAACGATCTGCAATAAATAATCCTTGGCAGTCTGCAGATTTGATAAGAGCCTGATCTCTTCCAGGGTTTCAATACTCAGGTTCTGGGCCTCATCCACTATCAAGACCACTCTGTGGTCCTGAGCGTAATGATCGATCAGAAAAGTGTTCAGACGGTCTAACTTTTCGGTCCGGCTGGTTCCCGCCACCTCCTGATCAAATTCCTGCAGCACAAGATTCAGAAACTCCTCCGGCCCCACTGTAGTATTAAAAATCGAGGCCACTTCTGTCTGATTATCAAGGCGTTGAAGCAACGCCTTGATAAGAGTCGTCTTTCCCGTGCCGATCTCACCACTGATAACAATGAATCCGGCTCTATGGAGAAGACCGTATTCGAGGTGAACCAGGGCCAGACGATGCTGGCGACTCAAATAAAGATATGCTGGATCGGGAAGAAGGGTAAAAGGCTTTTCACGAAATCCAAAAAAAGTTTCATACATGGTAACTGCTCAGGTATTTAGGTTGAAGGCTGAAGGCTGAAGTATATCAATCATCTCGCAACGCTCGAATCAGACCATACACCTCTTCTCTTGGAAACCCTGCGGTCACCCGATAAACCAATACTGCTACCTCGTCAGCCAGCTCAAATGCCCTTGTTTAGACTAAAGGCTGAAGGCCAATTATTAATTGTCAGCCTTCCTCCACCTTCAGTCTTCAGTCTAAACACCTAATTTTGTGTGATCCCGCATAATTTGTCCCTAAAAGCCTTCTACCTTCAGCCTATCCACCTTTTTTATTGATAATATTTCTCATAGCCCCGCCATTCAGCAAACTCACTACGCACCCCATTCAATACGGTTCCCAGAACAGGGCGATCATGCAAGAGCTCAAGCGATCTTTTCAGGTCTTCCTCTTTTGTCTCTTGACTGCGGACTACTATAATGACTCCATCCGCAAAACGAGACAGATACAAAGCATCTGAAAAACCGAGTAGGGGCGGGCTGTCAAATATTATATAACGATCGGGATAACGCTCCTTGACTTCTCGCACAAAACTGTGCATAGCCGGAGCATTCAGGAAATCCGAAGGGTACCGTTCAGACTTGCCGGCAGGCAACAGTGTCAAGCGAGGCGTGCCGGGATTGATCAACAACTCAGATAAAGGTACTCCCCTGGTAAGGTGCTCGTAAAGCCCTGGTTCCTGAGACAATCCAAAGTAATTATGCACAGCGGGCCGGCGCAAGTCCGTATCAATAAGCAATACTGTGCGAGTCTTTTCGCGGGCTATGCTGACAGCAAGATTGACTGCCGTGAAAGTCTTTCCTTCGCCCTGCCCTGGACTGGCAACCAGTATGGAATTATAGCCGTCCCTGGACAAGGCCTCCAAAACTCGTACGCGAAGCAGATTATATTGCTCAACTATGGCAGGTGAAATGGATGGAGTCAGTACGCCACTCTTTCTGAGGACCGCTTCATTCACCTTTTCGACCCGGGTCTGAGTATATTCCAAATCCGTAAGTTTTTGCCGGGTCTCAACAACACTGGCCCCCTTGTCATCACGGTCCTGTTTGGCCCGTTTCAAGGCCTTTTCCAGCCTGCTCATGACCCTTTACCTCTCTTCATCTTTGACTGTATCTTTGACTGTTCTTTCACATCTGGAATAGCTGCCATTACAGGGACACCTGTGATCCGTCTGACATCACTCACAGTCCTGATACTCGTGTCGGTGAATTCCCGAATAGCTCCCAGGCCGACCCCTGCGCCCAGACCCAGAATAAAGCCAATTAGGACAATGGCCATTCGATTCGGCTTGATGGGCCTTTTCGGCACATGAGGCGGATCCACAACTGTGAATTTCTCTCCAACTTGACTCTCTTCCAGGCCTTCGCCCTGACGCGCTTCCATAAGTTTTGCCGAGGTCTCATTATATTTTGTTTGAGCAGAACTGTAATCCCGAACCAAATCCTGGTAGTCCTGCTCTACCTGAGGCATCTTCTCCAGTCGTTTGACATATTGCTGCCACCTAACATCCAACTCTTTACGTTGAGTCTGCAGTGCTTCCATTTCTATCTCTGTGCGCTTGATTTGAGTATGGATATTAATATATGCCGGATTGGTAGCCCTGGTGAAGGCGGGATCAGCACTGCCGGCTTCATCAGCTTGACTATCCGCCAAGGCGATCTTAATGTCGGAAATCTCCTGCTTCAGACGCACCACATCCGGATGCTTGTCCGTGGTATGGTTGCGCAAATCCTCCAACTGGACTTCTTTATCATTCAGCATTTCCTCTAGATTCCTGCGCTCATTATCCACACTCACCTTCTTTTCCAATTCTTCAATCTCGCGTCGTATCTTAATGACATCCGGATGCTTGGGTGAAAGACTAGCCTCTAGGGAAATGGCCTGACTTCGGAGAAGCTTTAACCGGTCGCGAGGCTCCCATACCTGACCACCCATTAACAGGACATTGGGTGAAATCATTGCCAACTGTCCCTCCAGGTAGACCCTGCGATCCTCCAGGGCCAGCATTTTGGCTTCAACTCCTTCGATCTGCCGGCGAATTTGCCGCTCAATTTCAAGATTCAGCCGCATCAACTCAGGCAACTCAGTCAGGTGTTCCTCCTTGAAACGGGCGATCTTTTCATCCAACAAACGGGTCGTGTCGCGATAATCCTCCAGTTGCTGCTCCAATATATTTGTTGTAGTTCTGGCCAGGTTCTCGCGAAGGCTTTTGTTGTATTCCAAAAACAATGAGGTCAAACGATTTGCGACCTGAGCGACCTTTTCCGGATCAAGGCCCTCATAAGACACTGTAAAGGCCACATTGACCTCAACATGACGTCCTCCACTACGCTGGCTGGGAACCATGGCGCTTACCATTTCCACTGAGATGTCTTTGCGCATTTTACTCAGAATGTTCTCAACCGGATCGTTGGCCTGGAGATCAGGGTAGAGTCGAAAGTCCTTAATGATCTGTTCCAGGGTCTGCCTTTTCAGGATCTGCTCAGTTATGGTCTTGATACGTTCTTCAGCATAGCCGGTAACAGTGGTACGAACCAGGTCTTCCGGGACCTGCTGAGATTCAATCAGAATCGTGGCCTTGGACTGATATATGGCAGGTAATATGAAGGCTACCACTGATGCAATGCAAAGAATCGCCAACCATGGCACGACGATGAACCACTTACGCCTCTGCAAAAAGACCATATAGTCTTGCAGGGTCTGAGGCCCGCGATCTACTTCGGTCACATTGTCTCCTAAGTCTGTCGCCTTACATCCGGAGCGTTTTGAACGGGATTAACTGGATTTACCTGTATGCGTGCGACGCACAGGCAGGCATGATTTTTATTTATCCTGTTGATCCTGTCAAAAAATGGGGGTTCCAATACAATCGAGTTATTTACCAATATTCTAGTCGAGAATAAAAATTCAGAGAAATCCAGACTAAATTCCTTCTGGTGTTTCGATCGACCCTCTGGTCATCCAGAAATCTGTGTTGATAATATATTCCAATGTTGGCACGCTCAGCCAAACGATAGACAAGACCCGGACGAATATCAACTGTCCAATAATCCTCGTCATCCTGATCGCCCTGAGAGCTCACATCCGTGTAACTTGCGTTACCGGTGAGACGCATTCGCTCGCTCAGCCTGTACATCCCTTTCAAGGTCACACGGTCGCGATCTACTGTTTCACCAACTCCGCCTGGATAAACGTCCTTCACATAACCTGCCCGCCAGTTTCCTCTTTCCAATTTACCGTACGCCTCTACGGAGGCCAAAAAACCTGTCTCATTAGAAGTTCCCTCGATATCGTCTTTTATATGGGAGTAATATAATCCGGCACCGGCTCGGAGATTCAGTCTCTCGGAAAAGGCGCGGTCAATGCCGCACATCAAGTTATATGAATTCGTCTCGCTATCATCAAAATCCGCATCGGAAAACGAGGGGTTCACATATACATAGGTGCGGTCATCAGCCAGCAAGTAAGTGTACGTGAGGGAGATTCCGGCCGTCCGGTAGTCCTCATTGTCATCTCCTTTGTCATTGTCACCTCCTTCGTAGTTGACTTTGCGAAAAGGAAGGGCCATTTCCCACGATGAACGCTCAGTGGCCTGCCAATGCATAGAGGGTTTAAGTCTATATTCTTTACGATCCTCACGCCAGAGCCTCAGGCCTTCCTCGGACAACTCGCTGTCCTGGGTCGTATCCTTGCGATAGCGACCATCAAAAGACAGTGTCACAGTGGGCCTTACCCGACTCGAGGCCTTCAGACGATAGTACTGATTCAGGGTATCAAGGTCACTATGGGTATCAAACTTCTGGCCCAGCAATTGGGCGCTTAAACTAAAATCGTTCTGATCAGTCCTTCTCCGCCATTTCAGTTCAGGACGTATCTCATAAATCCAGTCATGCTCTGCATAGCGGCTGGAAAAATTGATATTGTCGTCATATTTTAGTCGTAGATCCACTCTGGGATTCCACGTCACTTCGGCCGCCTCTGCGGACGAAAGCCATACCCCTGCCAACAAACTTGTCATAAAGAACAAATATATTCCCAAACGCAATAGCTTCACGATGCCATCCCTCGACTTTCTAGTTCTATTACATTAC
>JAUWGF010000084.1:0-7456 GCA_030606515.1 Deltaproteobacteria bacterium
ACATAGCGAATTGATTTGCCGACCAGGGATTTAAAGCCCAGATAGTGATGTTTGGCCATGAGTATGTCCCAGTTTGAACGTTCAAGAGCGGTGATGGGACGCACTATGACAGAGCGCAAAGGGGAAGTCTCATCAATTTGGGATGTCAAGGCGGCTTGAGACATGCCGACCTTATATCATATGTCAAAAGAAAAAACCAGTTTTATCTATTTAAATAATCATCTTAAAGGGTTAGGGCCAACAATGACGGAGCCCTGACCTGGCCCCATTTCATTATTGACAGCTCAATGCATGCCAGCTAAACTAGTCTAAAACTAGTCTGACAGGTGATGCCATGGAAAGAGTAGGTGCATATGAAGCCAAGACACATCTTCCCAAATTACTTAAACGTGTGTTTAAGGGTGAACGAATAACCATAACAAAACATGGAGTACCAGTGGCCGAGCTGCAACCTCCGGAGTCTTTAAGAAAAGAAGACCCAAAGCGAATCATTGCTGAGTTACGTGAATTCCGTATGCAACACCGTCTCAGTGGGCTTTCTATCCGTGATATGATTGAAGAAGGAAGGCACTGAGTGAAAGGAGATTTTGTCGTTGATAACTCTGTGGTCATGGCATGGTGTTTCCAAGATGAAACAAGCCAATACGCTGATGCCATTCTGGGCAGTTTGGAGGTGTTCAAGGCAATAGTGCCGTCAATCTGGCCGTTGGAAGTGGGAAACGTCTTGTTGGTGGCTGAACGTAGGAAGCGCCTCAGCGAGGCCGGCAGTGCACGGTTTATCGCCTTACTGACCGAACTCCCAATTATGATTGAACAGGAGTCGCCTGAAAGGATGATGAGAGAAATCTTGGCCTTGGCACGAGAGCATCAGATTTCAAGTTATGATGCCTCGTATCTTGATCTCGCAATGAGGAAAGGAGTAGCTATAGCAACTCTGGATGATGGTTTGATAAAGGCAGCTGAGCGGAGCCAGGTCCCAATTATGAAACGAGCCAGGCTCACACTTTCAGAGCCTTGATATATACTTCCGGCCACGTAATAGTAGGTTGTCCCGCCGTTAGTAGAAAAACGTTTAAGAAAGGCGTTTAGGACAGCAGGCCTTCAGACTTCTCACCGAAGATCTCAGCACTGAAGATATTGATCTGGGTTGCCTGGTCTTTCCAGCAACCAGAGGCCAGGCCTGCCTTCATACAGGTCTGATTCAGAAAAGTAAGCCTGTCCCACCCATTTTTTGTAGCTACCTGAGGCAACAGTATACCGTGAAAGGGTTCCTGAATGATATAAATCCCGTGGGTACCTATCTTGATTTCATTAATATCAGTTATGGGCATCAGGGGAGTGAGTGCGGAGATCTCCAAGTCTATCTCCTTAAATTCAGAGGAGCGGAGCGGGCGGAATCTCGCATCCTTGAAGGCCGATGATATGGCCATGTCGCCAGCTACCTCAAACAGAGGTCTGTTTGCTGAAAAGGTCCCTATACATCCCCTGAGCCGACCATGCTCGTGAAGTGTTACAAATGCCCCCCTGTGTTCGAGGAGATTTGGATTTGTCACCCCGGGAAGACTGAAAGGAAGGCCTGCCAGTTCTGTCTCTATGGCCTGTCTTGCTATTTTGAGTAACAATCGCCTTTCAGGGCCGGTGAGCTCCCCCTTTTCCATGCTCACAGTCTCCAGTACCTGATAGTCTTTTCCTTAAAATCATCAGGGTGATAAAAATCCTTTACATCTATTACCACACCCCTGTCAGGAGTGAGCATGTCTTTTATTACTGAAACCCCGGCTTCTGCATAGGTTTTGTGGGCTACTGCAAGTATGACTGCATCAACATTGGCAGGCAGGTCCTTCAGTAAACGAATGCCATATACGGATTTGGCTTCTTGCGGATCGGCCGAGGGATCATGTACCAGGGGTTCAATACCATACTCCCTGAGTTCGTGGATAATATCTATCACTCTGGTATTTCTTATATCAGAACAATTTTCCTTGAATGTAAGCCCGAGTATAACAACCCGGGCCCCTTCAACCCGTACCCCGGCATGGATGAGTTCCTTGACTGTCCTCTGCGCAACATATGAGCCCATTGAATCGTTGATGCGGCGGCCAGCCAGAATGACTTCGGGATGGTACCCTGTTTGCTGGGCACAATAGGTGAGGTAGTAGGGATCAACTCCGATGCAATGGCCGCCGACCAGACCTGGTGTAAACGAAAGAAAGTTCCACTTCGTGCAAGCGGCCTCCAGCACTGATTGTGTATCAATACCAAGGCGATTGAAAATAATGGCCAGCTCGTTCATAAGGGCAATGTTGAGATCCCGCTGTGTATTTTCTATGACCTTGGCTGCTTCAGCCACTTTTATGCTCTCTGCCCTGTATACCCCCGCATCCACTATAAGTTCATAAGTGCTTGCCACCTCTTCCAGTGTATCCTGATCTTGAGCTGCCACAACTTTCACTATGCTGGTCAGAGAGTGTTCCTTGTCTCCGGGGTTTATCCGCTCAGGAGAGTAGCCAACCTTGAATCCCTCACCACACTTGAATCCGGATGCTTTTTCAAGGACAGGGCCACATGTATCCTCAGTCACACCTGGATATACTGTTGACTCGTATACTACAATAGCCCCATGCTTCATGTTTTTTCCGACTATTTCCGAAGCAGAAACAAGGTGTCTGAGGTCAGGCTGTTTGTTGGCGGTAATCGGAGTAGGTACAGCTACAACGACCATGTCTGTCTCTTTTATGGCAGCAGGATCGTTTGTGAAGCTAAGATGTACTGTCTGCTCGAAGTCTTCGCGGTCAACTTCTGCAGTGGGGTCAATGGCTTTTCGGTAACTGATTATTTTGTCTTCGGACGTGTCAAAGCCGATGGTTTTTATTTTTTTGCCAAAGGCTATTGCCAGCGGGAGTCCGACGTAACCCAATCCAACTACTGCTACTGAATTTGCCGCCATGTTATAAACGCTCCTTATAAATGTTTTAACCTAAAGTGATTGGTTCAAGGTTCAGGGTTCAAAGTTCAAGGGTTATAAGGTATTGATATACATCACTTTAAAGCATAATACCCAGATTAACCTTTTTCACCCATTGGGTGAAACATGCCTGCCGTCTCTGTTGAGGCATCATCCTTTTGATATCAGACAGTTAGGGCTCTCCAACCGTAAACCTTGAACCTTGAACCGCTCAACCTAGGTTTAATATATATCGAACAGAATGTAATATAATGTTAAATAAAGGTGATATCAGAAAGGCTATGGTCTTGGCAAGTAAGTTGTGTCAATTTACTCAAGTTTCTGACAAGAATGGAGAGTAATCGTGGATCTGGAAAGAATATTCAGCCTGTTAAAAAGTAGTTTTTCTCTGGAGAAATTGGTCCTTATTTTGGGCCTTCTGTTGGTGTGTTTCGTAAGTTACTATGTTATCAGAAGATATCTAATTCAGGGGCTACATTATATCTTTCGCCGGACAGAATATAAATGGGATGATATCCTTATTGAAAAGGGCGTATTTAACCACCTGGCCTACCTGGCCCCTGCCATTGTGCTCTATTACGGCGTGCATCTTTTTCCCTCCATTACTGAGCCTGCAAAGAGGATTATAGGCACGTATGTCTTTATCAATATTATTTTTTGGCTTGGCAAATTATTGACTGCCGGGGAGGCCATATACAATACATGTCCCATATCAAAAAAGTATGCAATTAAAGGATCTGTTCAGATATTAAAGATAGTTCTTTATGCATTAGGTTTAATAATAGCAATTAGTCTGCTTATAGATAAGTCCCCATGGGTACTTCTAAGTGGAATAGGTGCTATCACTGCTGTACTTCTCTTTGTATTTAAAGATACCATATTATCATTTGTGGCAAGCATACAAATATTAATGAATGATATGGTCAGGGTTGGTGACTGGATAGAGATGCCCAAGTATGGAACCGACGGTTCTGTCGTAGATATGGCGCTTCATACAGTGAAGGTTCAAAACTGGGATAACACAATAACTACTATTCCGACCTATAAATTGATAGAAGATTCCTTTAAGAACTGGCGTGGCATGAGTGACTCAGGAGGCAGGCGCATTAAGCGTTCTATTTTAATAGACCAGTCCAGTATTCGATTTTGCGATGATGAGATGATTGAGAAGTTTGAAAAGATACAGATACTGAATGAATACGTCAGACGTAAAAAAGCAGAACTGGATGCGTACAACAAGGAACATGGTATAGACACCAGTCAGGTCGTAAATGGCAGGAGGATGACCAATGTGGGAACCTTCAGGGCCTATGTGATAGCATATCTCCGCAACCACCCGAAGATTCGACAAGACCTGACTTTTCTGGTGCGTCAACTGGCCCCTACCCCTGAGGGTCTGCCTCTTGAGATTTACGTATTTTCGAACGATATTGTCTGGGCGAACTACGAGGCAATCCAGGCGGATATTTTTGACCACATACTGGCCGTGGTGCCGGAATTTGGCATCAGGGTCTTCCAAAAGCCATCCGGACACGACCTGGGAAGGATATCCGGGTTACACATACAATGACGTATGATATAGAGAACAGTCAGGGTCTGGGACACAATACTTGATGGACTCATATAGATTCAGATGATTGTTTCAGCTTGAAACACCGGCAATTCCATGATACTTAAGACCTAAATTGAGCGATTAGCCTTGCGGTCTTGTCAGGGCAACAGACCGATAGCTATTAGTTGAATGATTATCGGTCTGCCGCCCTGACAAGTCGGTCTACCGCCCTGACAAGACCGCTAATCGCTCAACTTAGGTGAGGTCAAAACCAAATGAACCTTTGAACCCTGAACCTTTGAACCTGTGAACGCCTACCAATATTTTCTAACAAAAAAAGGAGAAGAATCATGAGTAAAATTTTCAGATCACTTTTTTTGGCCATCACCCTGACATTGCTCTTTTCTGCCAACGCTCTGGCAGGTCCGGTAGATGAAGGAAACTTCCTTAGAGATTGACCTGGATTATGCCGGCAGGTTTTGAGAATATTTCTATTTAACCGGGGCTTTTGCAAAATCCAATATCCAAAGAAGCCTTTTGCAAGAGGCCCATATGATTTTTATTTATCCTGTAATCTTGTCTAAAAGTTTTTTTCAAATGCGACTCTGATTTCTCGATCCGGCAAATCGCATCATGAAAGCACCATTTGTCGACGAGTTCGCCTGCAAGGTTGTGTTGGGAAAAAGAAATTCATAATTCGAGATAGTCAAAAATAATTATCAATTTACCGCAGAGAGCGCAGAGAAAGACCATAGAAGGCTAATCGCTCAATTTAGGTAAATATAGGGAGGATAAAATGGACCGTCACATTGAAGCCTTTAATATAACGTTGCTGCCAGAGTGGGAGGAAAAAATTGACGAGGAAATCGACAAGATCCAGAAGCACCATCCCGGCATCGTGCATCACATTCGCATGTCCTTAATTGGGACAAAACACCATCGCCTTGGCCTTTTCGAGGTACATATGGTAGCTTCAGTGCCAAAGGACACGTTTGTAGTCAAGCACAAGGGCGAAAAGGTAAGACCACTGATTGTTTCGTGTTTTGATGTCCTGGACCGTCAACTCAGAGAGTACAATCGCAAGCGACAAGGAATGGTAAAGTACCATGAAGGCCACCCTGTTGGTATTGTTAGAGAAATCCTATCTACTGAAGGCTATGGCATTATCGAAAACCCGGATGGCGAAGATATTTACTTTCATCGTAATGCTGTCAAGGATATGGCATTTGATGATCTCGCCGAGGGTGATTCAGTGATGTACGCAGAAGAAATGGGAGAGAAGGGCCTCCAGGCCATCTGGATACGGCGCTCCTGAAGAAGACCTTTTCAAGTGAATTAACCAAAACAGCAAAATTATAGTTAAAGGCAAAAGAGTTGTTAAACTATGAAAGAGACTCACCACCATTTTTCAAGAATTGCGCACGAATACGAAGACTTAAGAACTACGGATATAGAACCAATCTTATTCATAAAAAATAAACTGGGAAATTTAACGAAAATTATAGGAGCAGATATTGGTTGTGGAGGAGGGAGATATGATATAGAATTATTTAATCATATCGGCAAAGGTCTCTATCTCATTTGCATTGATTATAACGAAAACATGTTGAGGAGGCTTGATAAAAATTTAAAGGAACATAATATAAAAGAGTTCAATACTGTAAGAACATCGGCAATGACTTTACCATTAACTGCCAACTATTTTGATGTTTTAGTCACCTTTAATGCTGTACATCATTTCAACCTTTTAGATTTTCTAAAAGAATCATCGAGAGTTTTAAGAAATAAAGGGCGGTTATTTATTTACACCCGCTTACGAAGCCAGAATCAAAGGAATGTTTGGGGAAGATTTTTCCCTAAATTTCATGAAAAAGAGAAACGTCTCTTTGAAATAAATAAATTAGAAGAAACATTAAAAAAGATACCTGATCTAATTTTAGAATCTACTGAATACTTCACTTATAAGCGAAAAGCTAATTTAGAATGGCTGGTAACACAAGCCCGAAAGCATCATTATTCTACATTCGGTCTGTATTCTAGGAAAGAATTTGAAGAATCTTTAATTAAATTTCAGATAGCTATTATGAATCATTTCAAAAATCCAGACAAAATCATCTGGAATGATGAGAATATAATGTTCAATATAAAAAAGGTGAGAGCTACGCGCGGTTGAGTATCAATGCTGCTTCAGCTATATTTATCAGTTTCTTTTTGGCCGACGATAACGAAAGTTGAAGCATTCCACAGTCAGGCGACAGGATAAGCTGATCCTTTTTAAGATACTTCAGTGCTTCCTTGCCTCTTTCCACAATCTGCTCCACAGTCTCGACTTCGTCAGATCCTACATCCACAACCCCCAACATTACAGTTTTTCTCCCAACAGCAGGCAGCATGGAGAGATCCAGATTACTCTTCTGTCCCTCTATGGATAATACGTCTATTGTGGAATCGCTAAACCAGTCCAGAATATGACTGTAATATTCCGTTTTTGCCTTGTAATCGATTTCTCTTTTCTCCAAAGACTTGTGTGGGTATCCACGGCATATATGGACTATGTAAAGGGCATCATTCTCATGACCGCTGAAGCACAACTGGAGCGCCCTAAGTCCCCACTTCCCGGCATGATCAAGGTTTCTTAGAAGCACAGGGTCGTCAAACTGGATTACCTGGCAACCAGATCCAATAAGGTTTTCAACCTCATGTCGAATGGCCCCTGCAGAATCCATTGCCATCTTCTCAATATCCCCTTTGTAGTATTCATCGTAGAGACAATCGATAGCAGTCGATGGACCAGGAAGATTTATTTTGGGGATTCCTTTAGCGTATCTTGCGGTGAATAGATAGTCATCGACCAGAAACGGGCCTTTATACGATATTTTACCCCCTACAACCGGGACCTCACGGATATACACACCCTCACGCATAGGCTTGCTTTTTGG
>JAUWGF010000059.1:0-8913 GCA_030606515.1 Deltaproteobacteria bacterium
ATTTTCAAGCTCGGGACCAAATACAGTGAGGCCCTGGGTGCTACATTCCTGGACGCTGACGGAAAGAAACAGCTCGCCGTCATGGGGTGTTACGGTATCGGCGTGGGACGAACAGTAGCAGCGGCCATAGAGCAAAATTACGATGAAAACGGTATTATCTTTCCAATACCAATCGCTCCATTTGAGGTAATAATCTCCCTGCTTAACGTCAAAGACACTATGATGTCAGAGACTGCTGAAGATCTCTACAATGGATTGATGGCCCAGGGTGTAGATGTCCTGCTCGATGACCGCAAGGAGCGTCCCGGTGTAAAATTCAAAGATGCGGACTTGTTGGGGATTCCGTTAAGAATTGTTGTGGGCAAGCGACTTAAAGAAAAAGGTGAGGTGGAAATCAGAAGTCGCGCCACAGGCGAGACTATCTCAGTAAAAAAGAACGAAGCCGTTAAAAAGGCCGTTGAAATACTCCGGTGATCCGTCTCAACGACATACTTGACGGGATACATTCCTACCTCCCGGATACAGACACCAGTCTGGTAGAAAAGGCCTACATATACTCCGCCAAGGTCCATGCGGGACAGACAAGGCTTTCCGGCGAACCCTATCTCTCACATCCCCTGGCAACGGCCCATATTCTGACACAATTGCATCTGGACCTGGCCAGTATAGCTGCCGGTCTCCTGCATGACACGGTAGAGGACACCCTCGCTTCCTTGGAAGAGTTGGAGGAGATGTTCGGCAAAGACGTGGCCCAGATCGTGGATGGGGTCACAAAACTCAGCAAAATCCGGTTCGAGAGCCAGATCCAAAAACAGGCAGAAAACACCCGCAAGATGGTCCTTGCCATGTCGAAGGACATCCGGGTCCTGCTGGTGAAGCTTGCTGACAGGCTCCATAACATGCGTACACTTGAATATCAAAAGGAATACAAAAGAGTCAAGATCGCCAGAGAAACCCTGGATATCTATGCCCCTCTGGCAGGTCGCCTTGGGATCGGCTGGATCAAAAGCGAACTTGAGGATCTGGCCTTTCTACATATCTACCCTGAAGAATACCAAAGGCTTCACAAGGAAGTGGAGGCTCGCCTGGGTAAGAGAAAGGCCTACGTGGATGAAGTAAAGGACCTCATAGCAAAAAAGATGGCTGATTTCGGTCTTTCATGCAAAGTCCTTGGAAGACCCAAACACCTCTACAGTATATTCCGAAAGATGCGCACAAGAAAAATACCCCTTGAAGAGGTCTATGATTTGATCGCCTTTAGGATCATTATGAAAGGCGCCAAGGAGTGCTATGAGGCCCTTGGTATTGTCCACTCGCTCTGGAAGCCGATTCCCGGACGTTTCAAGGATTACATCAGTCTTCCAAAGACCAACATGTATCAGTCCCTCCACACAACTGTTATCGGTCCCCACGGAGAGAGAATGGAGATCCAGATCCGCACCGGGGAGATGGACATAGTGGCGAATGAAGGCATTGCCGCCCACTGGCTGTACAAAGAGGGGACAATAGTCAGCAAGGAAAAGGAACACCGGTTCGACTGGCTTTTTGAACTCACGGAATGGCAAAAGGAACTGGATGATCCAAGGGAATTTATTGAGTCAGTGAAGATGGATCTCTTCCCCAACGAAGTATACGTGTTTACTCCAAGAGGAGAGGTCAAGGAGTTCCCTCGGGGGGCCACCCCAATAGACTTTGCTTATGCGATCCATACCGAGGTAGGTAACCATTGTGCAGGGGCCAAGGTAAACGGCCGAATAGTGCCTTTGAAATATCAATTCCATAATGGGGAAACAGTAGAGATAATTACATCCAACAAGCACTTTCCCAATAGGGATTGGCTTAAATTTGCCAAGACCAGCCGTGCCCGGGCCAAAATTCGTCAGTGGATTAAGATCGAAGAGAGGGACAAAAGCCTTGCATTGGGAAAGGACCTTTGTGCCAGGGAATTCAAGAGGCACCGGCTGGACTTTAACTATTTTATGAAAACCAAAGGTACTGAAGTAGCAAAGGCACTGTCCTTCAAGACCCCTGAGGATATGCTGATCGCAGCCGGATATGGCAAAGTCGCCCCTTCCCAGATAATCAGAAAGCTGCGGGCAGGTGAGCCTGAAGAACAGGAACCGGAAGAAAAGGAATCAAGGGTAAAAAAATTTACCGAAAAGGCAGAGCAGCAGGGCATCTTAATTCATGGTCTTGATGATATCTTGATCCATCTGGGCAGGTGCTGCACACCGATACCGGGAGACGAAGTTGTAGGCTATATAACAAGGGGAAGAGGGGTTACGATTCACAGAGAAAATTGCTCCAATATCCGTAACTTAGATCCGGACAGGCGTATAGAGGTTACATGGGCCAATGTTGATAAAGCTACTTACCCTGCCAAGGTCCGAGTCAGCACAGCCGACCAAAAAGGCATGTTGGCGGCAGTCAGTAATGAAATAAGTGCCGGAGAAGCAAATATTCTGGAGGCAAAGGTTAGCACGACTCCGGATTATGCTGCCATTCTCGACTTTGTCGTGGATGTGAAAGACCGGACGCAACTGAGAAAAATCCTCTCCAGCATAAGGAGGCTTGAGGGTGTAAACCTGGTAGAGCGCATTTCCCCTGGGTAAACTACCTCAATTTAAGATATTGTCCTTTTTGTGCGAATTATAGAGAAGAGCGATTAAGGAATTGAATGTATCTTATTGATTTTAATTCCTCAATTCGATCTAATTATGAGGGCTTGATTATTTTGCCGGAGCGAATACAACGGGTGCAGACACGAATGTGCTTTGTTCGGCCGTTTACAACCGCCCAGACCCTTTGCAAATTTGGCAGCCAGCGTCTGCGGGTATGATTGTTTGCATGACTTACGTTGCAACCAGTGGTTGGGCGTTTACCACATATTTCACATACCTTAGACATTTTCAAAGTCCTCTCTTTTAAAGATGTTTGTTGGTCAAAAAAAGTGGGGTTATATAACTCGGCAGAGGGATTACTGCAAGGTTTATCGGAGGGGTAGTATGAAAAAAGGAACTTCACAAGACGAACATAGAAAAATACCCAGGACGTCAAAAGTCATTCAGGTAAATTATCATACTATAGCCGGTATTATCGGATAAGTGCTAAGCAATCCGGCAAGTCCCTCCAGGGCAGGTATTACAGCCTCTTCTCCATGGGGTTCAAGGGTCAGGATGGGGGTTTTCCCCTGAGCGTAAAGCCACGAAAAAAGGCTGTCAAAGTCAAGAACTCCTTCTCCAATAGCGAGGTGATCATCATGCACTCCCATGTTATCGTGGAGATGGAGCTGACCCAGTCGGTCTCCCAGGTCTTTCAGCCATCTGTCCAGGCTGGTTTTTGAAAACACATTCTGGTGACCGAAGTCCAGGCAGAATCCGAGAAGCGGTGATTTGATTCCGCGGAAGATCTCCTTGTGTATCTCTGTATCTAACTCATATACATTTTCGAGCATCAGGGGAATATTCAATGGAGATGCGTACTCTAAAAGAATAATTATAGATTCTATGGCATTTTTTATCCAGCGATCCTCTAAATTAACATAGTGCCTGTGGTCAAAGCCGGTATGGCATACTACAGACCTTGCTTCAAACAGAGACGCGAGATCAAATGCTTTTTTTATCCTCTCTACAGAGATCCTGCGGACTTTTCGGTCTATCGCCCCCAGGGAAAGGTCTGAATAGGGCGCATGAATAGTACAAATCAGCCCCTCTTTTTTAAGAATTTTTGCTATTTTTTTAAATTTGGGCCGTTGAAATTGGTCCAGGATCTCACCGTTTAGTCCTATTTCGGGATTAATATGTTCTTTCAGTAGGCCGGGGAGGTACTTATTTGCCAGTAAATCAAAGGGACAGCATACAAAAGCCTGTTGTTTGAGCCTTTCAATATCCATTATTTACTCTCCTGACAAGCTCACAGACATCCTCGTAGCATGCGTCTTCATCAAATCCCGGGCAGTCGGCCTTTATGGCATCCCATGCCTTCTGATCTCCGAGTATGCTCGGGTGAAGAGGCCATCTCCTGCATTGAAAGGGCTTGACCTCGTGGATTTCGCAGAACCCATCATCGCCGTAAAAGATACAATGGCCGTCAACAATTTTCATTTCTATCCTGTTACCTTTCTTCACGCAAAACTCCCGGAGGAAGTCGGCCGGATCAAGATCCAGAAATGACGCTATGGCCTTCTGTTCCGCCTGAGACAGGGAAACAGTGCTCTCTCCATGGCAACAGTGGCCACAAAGTTTACAGGAAAAGACTTCGTGGGGGTTCATGGGTTCAGGGTTCATAGGTTACATCGGCATATCGTATCGGATCCTGCACTCCTGCTGCGGCAAAGCCCTTGATTCGCAGAAGGCAGGAATCGCATTTTCCACATGCTACATCTTGATTTTGATAACATGACCAGGTGAGGTGCAGAGGGGCCTTCAGAGCCAGACCCTCTTTTACCACCATCTCTTTATTATAATTGATTAATGGAGTTATGATTTCAATCTTCGTTTCAGGCCGGGTCCCCTCTTTTATGAGCAATTTATAGGCATCGAAGTAGGATTTCCTGCAATCCGGGTAGCCGGAGCTATCCACTTCTGTGGCCCCTATGTATATGTATCCGGCTCCGAGCACCTCTGCCCAGGATACTGCCACGGCCAGCATATGGGTGTTCCTGAAAGGAACATATGTTATGGGGACGCCTGATTCCCCAAGGGACTCTTCCGGTACCGGTATTGTCGGGTCTGTGAGGGCGGAACCACCTATGGACTTAAGATAGGACATATCGACCTTTAAGCGGTCCTTAACTCCATAGTAATCAGCTATTGCATCAAAGGCCAGGAGCTCTCGTTCTTCGGTAAGCTGGCCGTAGTTTACATGAAGAAAGGTCGGGCGGCAATTTCGTGTAGCAATAGCAGCAGTAACACAGCTATCGAGACCTCCGCTTACAAGGCATATACCCAAGGGAAGCTTATGTTGTTTGTCTTCTGAGCCAAAACTCATTTCTTCCTACATTCAGAACCCACGAATCAACAGTCCATCTTTTCTGTGCCCCACAAACCCAATAAACTCAATAAACCCAATAAACCCAGAACCCATACCTTAATTCTAAATGAATGACTCTACAAGTGAGGCAAATTAGACATTAATAGACAATAAGTTCGAGTCTTCCGTAAACCTTATGTTGGCTTTTATACCCATTGAACTTTGTAGACTGTCCTGGTATAAGACATCATTCGTTTTTTTAGGAGGGTTATTGGGTAATGGAAAAAGTGGCGAGTGAGGTAACTCAGGAACAAACTCTAACTGCCGCCTCTGATCAGGAGGCCGCAATTTCTCAGACAGATTCCCAGGTTTTGGAAAAAAATGTGTCGCTGGAGGAAGCCGGGGACATGGGCCAGTTTGAAGACCTTTTTGAGCAAAGTCTTCGCACCTTTCAGGAAGGAGAAATCCTCAAAGGTACTGTTGTGCGCGTCGACAAAGAATCCATTATGATCGACGTCGGATATAAATCAGAAGGTCTAATCCCGATTCGGGAATTTCGTGACGAAAAAGGAGAGATAACCGTCTCCTCAGGAGATACTGTAGAGGTGCTGCTTGAACGTTGGGACCCTGACGAGGGAATGTTAAGGCTTTCCTATTCCAAGGCCCTCCGCCGTCAAGTATGGGAAGAAATAGCAAAGGCATTTGAAGCAGAAACCCCTGTAAAGGCTACCGTGGCATCCAGGGTAAAAGGTGGCTTGTCTGTGCGAATTGGCGACCGCAAGGGCGGAGTAACAGCTTTCTTACCCTTTTCTCAAATCGATCTCAGGCCTGTTCGTGATCCCGAGGCCCTTGCAAATCAGACTATAGAATGTGCTATCCTGAAGTGTAATCGCCGCAGAGAGAATGTCGTGGTTTCCCGCAGGTTCCTTCTGGAGAAAGAGATGGCAGAAAAAAGGGTTAATACCTTAGCTTCTCTTGAGGAAGGGCAGGTCATAGAAGGAGATGTCAAAAATATCACGGATTATGGCGTATTTGTGGATCTTGGAGGGATCGATGGGCTTCTCCATATCACCGACATGTCATGGGGACGCGTAGAACATCCTTCCAGGCTCTTTAATGTGGGTGACACAATTAAAGTGAAGATTCTCACATTTGATCGTGAAAGTGAAAAGGTTTCCTTGGGCATGAAGCAGCTTACGGAGGATCCTTGGCTGCGAGTGGAAGAGAAGTACCCTATGGGAGAAAAAGTGACCGGCAAGGTAGTAAGCCTTACTGATTACGGTGTATTTATTGAGCTCGAGGAAGGCGTAGAGGGCCTAATCCATGTGTCTGAAATGTCGTGGACAAAGCGTATACGTCACCCCTCCCAGATGGTTAATGTGGGAGATATTGTCGAGGCAATTGTACTCAAGGTTGACTCCAAGGCTCAGAGGATATCCCTGGGGCTGAAGCAGATAGAACCCAACCCCTGGGATCTGGTCCAGGATCGCTATCCAATTGGTACGGTGATTGAGGGAGCTGTAAAGAATATCACTGAGTTCGGTCTGTTCATAGGCATTGAGGAAGGTATAGACGGGCTTGTTCATATCTCAGACCTTTCCTGGAGCAAAAGGATCAAACATCCCAATGAGATTTATAAAAAAGGGGAGGCTATCCAGGCCGTAGTGCTCAATATCGACAAGGAAAAAGAACGTTTTTCCTTGGGCGTTAAACAGCTTCATCCTGATCCGTGGGAGTCGGCTCCAGAGAGATATCCTATTGATAGCCAGGTTGCCGGCAAGGTGACGAATGTAACGGATTTTGGTGTATTTGTTGAGCTTGAAGAAGGAGTGGAGGGCCTGATTCACATTTCTGAGTTGGGACCCGGCAAGATCAAAACACCGGTTGGAATGTTTCAGGTAGGAGATGAAATCAGTGCCAAGGTTATCCATGTAGCCCCCCTGGAGAGGCGTATAGGGCTCTCTGTTAAGCGGATATCTGAAGATGAGGAGCGTTCACATTTTGATGAGTACAGCGGTATCAACAAGTCTGCCGGTACTACTTTGGGCAGCTTGCTGCAGGAAGAATTAGTACAGCACAATCGTGCTCGCTCTGAGGAAGACAAGGGCCAGGAAGAATAAGCCGGGATAATGGAAGAATTGCGGACACGCAAAGAACGCCGATATGCCCATCCATTATTGGTGGCTCTGGCCACTATCGGAGTGTTCACCATACTCATCACAGTGGCCTTTTTTCTGTTAATATTATGGACAACAAGGGGCGTGGTTAGCGGTCCTTCGATCTACCACGGAGATAAAATCGGAGTGGTGGATATCAAAGGTCTCATCACTGAGCCCGAGGCTACCATAAAGACCCTGCGGGATTTTCGATATAATCAGAAAATTAAGGCCGTGGTAATCCGCATAAACAGCCCTGGTGGTGCAGTTGGGGCGTCTCAGGAACTATATGAAGAGATCCTCAGGCTGAACCAGGAAAAGCCTGTAGTGGCATCTCTTGCTACAGTGGCAGCATCAGGTGGGTACTATGCGTCTTTAGGTGCCAGGCATATTGTGGCCAACCCCGGCACAGTGACGGCAAGTATCGGGGTTATTATGAAGGTGCCCAATATAGAAGGTCTGCTGGAAAAACTCGGGATCAAGACAACCGTAGTCAAGAGCGGGACTTTCAAGGATTTGGGTTCCATCACCAGAGATATGACAGAAGATGAACGGGCCCTGCTCCAGGGAGTAATGCAAGACATACAGAAGCAATTCGTAACGGCAGTGGCCAAAAGTCGAAAGCTCCCTGAAGAGCAGGTTTCAGCCATTGCTGACGGACGTATTATGACAGGTCATCAGGCCCTGGATGCCAAACTGGTAGACGAGCTGGGCAACTTCAGCGTGGCTGTGGACAAGGCTGCCGGTCTGGCGGGAATAGAAGGAAGGCCTGAACTCGTCTATCCCAAGAAAGACCGCATTTCAATCATGAGGGAGCTTTTACAGGAAGAAGGGGCAAAGACCTTGGGCAATGCTCTCCGGCAGTTACTGGGATCTCCCGCAGACAATCCAGTTTCTTATGGGATCTGAGCAACAGCCACAGTCTATATTAAAGGGTGATCTTGTTGTCCGGTTGCAGCAGGGTTTTTCGCAACACATGAAAAAAGACCTCGAAACCGTAGTTGACGTGGTCTTTGACGCGATGATTTCAGCACTTAAAGAAAAAAGAAGGATAGAGATCAGGAGGATAGGAAGTTTTTCACTACATAGGCAAAAAAGGCGTGAATTTGTAAACCCCAAGACAGGTTTGCTCACAATATGCCCTTCAAGTTACCGCGTAGTTTTCAAGACAGGCAAGGAATTGAAGTCTAATTCTCTTCCATAATTCAGGACTCAATATTCAAAATTCAGCATCTGTAAAGATCGAGCAGTCACCCTTACCCTTTCTGAGCACCAGGGGCTCGTCATTTACCAACGATATAACGCTTGATGGCACCGCAGGAATAATTCCGCTGTCTACGACCATAGCCAATCTCTTTCCCAAGACGTCATTAATTTCTTTGGGATCTGACCATACAGGTCCATCACCTATGACGGCTGATGTGCTTATGAGCGGGTTTCCCAGTGCCTCAGCTATTGCCTCACAAACCGGGTGAGCTGGAATACGAATTCCAACAGTGCGGCGTTTTGTAAGCATCATTTTGGGGACTTCCCGGGATCCCTGCAGAATAAAGGTGTAAGGGCCGGGCAAAAAACGTCTCAATATTCGGTAGGCGTAGTCTGTCACAAAGGCATATTTGCTTATATCTCTGAGATCTGCGCATACAAAACTGAAGGGTGAGCTTTTATGGAGCCCCTTGATCTGATAAATCCGTCCAATTGCTTTCTTGTTAAAGATATCAGCTCCTATGCCATAACAGGTATCTGTGGGATATACGATTATTTCTCCCCTTCTCAAGACCTCTGC
>JAUWGF010000050.1:0-10713 GCA_030606515.1 Deltaproteobacteria bacterium
GGGAACAATAGATGACAAACGAGGAAATCGCCCGTTTCTTCAACAACACGAGAGCTTTCATAAAAGGCGAGCCCGATCTACGTGAAGTCAAGTTCACCGTCGGGTCATGTGGCAAGCGCGTTAAGGTGGGCATCCCCGGAACGGGGTTGTTCTATACAATCACGCTCTCAAGCAAAAGGACCTGCTGCCGGAATGGGCATATATTGCGTTGACTGTGTCATTTTTTTAATATAGCCTTACACGCCTTACACTTGATGTAGTACAGTATGATCTGGACGAGAGGAGAACTCCCTGTGGGTAACATCCCTGAGAAAATTATACTTGAAGGCGACGGCACCGTTTCTGTGCCGGATTTTCCGATCATTCCCTGCATTGAAGGTGATGGTATAGGCCCTGACATCTGGCAGGCAACCAGATTGGTACTGGATGCTGCGGTGGAAAAGGCTTATGGAGGAAAGAAAAAGATTTCGTGGAAGGAAGTCCTCGCGGGTGAAAAGGCCTATCAGCAGACCGGGAAATGGCTGCCGCCTGAGACCCTGGAGGCCATCAAAGAGCACGTAGTCGCAATCAAGGGACCTCTGACAACCCCGGTGGGTGAAGGGATAAGGAGCCTTAATGTCACCTTGAGACAGGAGCTGGATCTATATGCTTGCGTGAGGCCTGTTCGTTACTTCAAGGGGACTCCATGCCCGGTTAAGAGGCCGGAAGACATGGACATGATCATCTTCCGCGAAAATACCGAGGACGTGTATGCAGGAATAGAGTGGCCGGAGGGGAGCGAAGATGCCAGGAAGGTCATCCGATTTCTAACGGATGAAATGGGACAGGACATCAGGCCGGATTCAGGGATCGGAATAAAGCCCATCAGCCGTTTCGGGACCCAGCGCCTGGTCAGAAAGGCTATACGCCATGCCATTGATACGGGTAAGTCCAGCGTTACCCTGGTCCACAAGGGCAACATCATGAAGTATACAGAAGGGGCCTTTAAAAACTGGGGCTATGAGCTGGCAAAAACAGAGTTTCCAAAGGAAACCATCACAGAACAGGAGTTATGGGACAAATACAATGGCAGACAGCCGGAGGGCAAAATTGTTATAAAGGACCGCATTGCAGATGCCATGTTTCAGCAAATCCTTCTGAGGCCCAGGGAATACAGCGTGCTGGCCCTGCCAAACCTGAACGGCGATTACATTTCCGATGCATGTGCGGCCCAGGTGGGAGGACTTGGCATGGCGCCCGGCGCGAATATCGGTGATGGCTATGCCCTTTTTGAGGCAACCCATGGCACGGCCCCCAAATATACCGGGCTCGACAAGGTCAACCCCGGTTCACTTATCCTGTCGGGCGCCATGATGCTCGAATATCTTGGCTGGAAAGACGCTATGGAGAAAATCCACAGTGCCATTGAGGCAGCCATTGCCAAAAAGAGGGTGACCTACGACCTGGCAAGACAGATCGAGGGTGCAACCGAAGTAAAGTGCTCGGAATTTGCCTCATCTATTGTTGAGTCCATGTAAACATATCTGTTAAATGCAATGGTCCCTTGCTAAGCTTACCCTTGTCATAAGGGACATCCTTTTTCCCCCATGCTGTGCCGCTTGCCGGGCCCGGCTTTTTGCCCCGGCAGGAAACCGTCTATGTCACGACTGTCTTGAGTCCATAAGGCTCATAGAACCTCCGGTCTGCACTGTCTGCGGCCGGCCGTTTCACGGCCCGCAGGGTACTGGCCACACATGTGGCCAGTGCATAAAGGATCCTCCATCTTTTGACACTGCCCGCTCGGCATTTCAGTACCAGGGGTCTGTTAGGACCCTTATTCACAGGATTAAATACAACGATGACGGACATGCTCTAAGGTCCCTTTCCTCCCTGGCCATGGAGTATAGGTTACTGGATAATTTAAAGCCGGACATGGTGATTCCTGTGCCATTACACTCGAAACGTTTGAGAAAAAGGGGCTTCAACCAGTCCCTCCGTCTTGCCGGGACGATCTTTCCTCATATTCCGCTGGGAATAGATGTTCTCACCAGGACATTGAATACTAAACCCCAGACAGAGCTTTCAATGAAGGAAAGGCTCAGAAATGTGAGAAATGCCTTTGAGACCGCAAATCCTCTGCCGGAAGGTGTGGAAACAATACTCCTCCTTGATGATGTCTATACCACAGGGTCTACTGTCAGGGCCTGTGCCAAGGCCCTAAAAAAGGCAGGAGCAAAAGAGGTCCATGTGTTCACGGTAGCAAGGACCTTAATAGTCCACCCATAAGTGCGGTAGTACTAAGTTATTTTTGCACCGGATGGACTAATGAATATCGAACATCGAACGTCCAACATCGAATGTTGAATGGGGAAAAAAGGACTTTATCCATAAACTTCGTATCTTATTAAAGGAACTTAGGGAGACCCAGTGATGGTTAAAACTCATTCAGCGTGTACCAGAACTTAGGGGCTTCGCCCCAATTGGAATGTTGGAATACTGGTGAAAAGAAACAGAAATAGCTGTTGAATGTTCGGTATTGGATATTCGTTTTTCATTCGACGTTGGACGTTCGATGTTCGATGTTCGACGTTCATCTTTCAAAACAATTGATAACTCACCCCGGGTAGGTCTCTTTCGGTCTCCTGCAGCGAATTTTCCATATCGATCCTTTCTTCTCCTATCCTGTTATTTCCAAAAGGGTTTTGTAGACAGATTTAGCGCTGGGATGTCGCACTACGTTGAACTGTTTTCCAGTCTTCTTGCACGTAGCCTTTACTACTTTCAAGGCCCCATGGCTGTTGATACTGGTGATAAACAAAACGATGTTGGCCTTACAGACCACGTTTTTGAGAACATGCTGTCCATTGGAGCAGTTTCCGTTATGGAAGATGAAGTCAGCGCCCAAGTCATGGATGGTTTTACGGTATTCGGGTTCCAAACGATCAAGGCCTCCTATCACAGCTACACGCATGCCTTCCAGAGGACAGGTGCATTTTTTCTGTTCTGTGCAGTGACTGCAGTCTCCCTTGGCATCCTCAGGGCGGAGGAGAGTGAACACGTTACCAGCCTGTGGATTTTCTTCTTTGTCAGGCCATGTGTTCGGCACTATGGATTGTTTTTCATTTTTGACTTGCATATTTGATTCGATCAGTTTTTCATGTTCGGCAATCTTTGTATTTGCCTGTTCAAGCTCGTAGGCAAGCTTCTTAGCTTCGCGTTTCAGGGCTGCTTCTCGAAGTGGCCGTTGTCTCAACTCTGCCAACTTCTGGGAGTACTCTGCCAGCTTTTTCTTGAGTTTCAATATTTCCGCACTCTTTTCCTGAAGTTGCTCTTTAAATGTAGATTTAACAGAAATCTCAGGTGTATTGACTTCAGAGCGGAAGTGATGTCCTTCCGAGGTCTTTGGGCCTTGTTTTTTCTCTGTGACATTATGATTCAGGACAGAAAGGCCGAGTTTGAGCTGGTTACAATTCTCCATGAGACGCCAGATAAGAGAATGCGCCAGAATTTGGGCCTGTTTGCGCATTTCCGATCTGGAGTCAGTGCTCGCCGCCCACAAAATAGGAGCAGGCCACTGCCTGTCTCCAGTTGACTGTGCTAGGTCCTCAGGGGCCAGAGAACGGACCCTCGAAGCCGCAGTGGAAAACTGACGTTTGAAATAGCGCTGGAGGTCTTTTGCAGCGGATTTTTCCGGATCGTGACTGGCATGATGAAGGCTCCAGAGTTCGTAACCCGGACTATTATTTGCCCTGTTGGATTTTAGGCAATACTTTGTACATATCTTACGCATATCTTTGATGTTCATGGTCATGGCCATGAGCACTGTAAGGATTATGCCGTCGGGCGTTGCAATTTTACCTTCTTTTACGGTACTACTTGAAGGAGTAGTAATAAGGATGTCTTTGGCTCTAACAGCAGGATCAGCCTGGTTTTTTGGATTTGCCGTGACATTTTTCATGATTGCCTCCTAACAGATATTATATCTTGAGATTCAATTGCAATTATTGGCTGAATTAATGTCCTGCTCCTGCATACCGGCGCGGTTGTTATGTTTAACCTCATTTTCCACCTGCAAGGGCAGGAAGACCTCGAAGGTGCTCCCTTCCCCAAGGACGCTTGTCACATCAATCCATCCGCCCCTGCGACGTATCAGGGCGAAGACAATAGCCAGGCCCCATCCCCGCTTTCGGTTTTTTCCATTCACCTCTTTGGTGGAAAAGAGGGGATCGAAAATCCGGTCAAGTACGTCTTTGGGTATGCCTGGCCCGTAATCGCATACGGAAAGGACTGCAAAGGTCCCTGGATAAGCGTTGCCGTGCTGCCGGCAGTAAGAACTGTCAACAGTGCGTTTGAAAGTCCCAACAAGCAGGTTCCCCCCTTCTGTCATGGCCTCTTGGACGTTAACTGCAAGATTGCTCAATATCCGCCATATGTCGCCCTGGCTTAACAGAACCGGAAGGGGATTACCGCAGGGAGTGAAATGCAGATTGATATTCTCGTTGAAAGATGATCTCAGGGCATCAAGGACCAGTTTTACCTCTACGCTTAAATCTCTGTGGGCCAACTCCACCGTGATTTCGTCAGGTCCGAGGGCCTGCAGGCGATTAACCAGGCCTTCCATGTTGTCCAGGACCTTGCGTACAGCCAGTACCTTCTGTTGTATATCAGGTTGAGGAAATTCCCTTTCGAGCCGGTATACTGTGGCTGCGATGGTCAGCAGACCGTTGTTGAGGTCATGGCACAGACCTCCGGCCAGGTGCTCCATGGATGCCATTTTCTGGATCTGGATAAACTCCGCCACTGCGTGATCCGTGGAATCCAAAAGGTCCCGGATTGTGTTGAGAGAGTCACGGACGCCGGTAAGTGCTGTGCCGCCGGCAACAGCAAATTGCGGTACATTCCCTATAGGGCGCCTTTGTGTAACCGGTCCGCGTATGGATGTTCGGCCTCCTACCATGGTCTTATCTCCATTCATTGTTTAAATCCTCATTCTCTATTAGGAAGCGTTTTGTTACCGCTGATCTGCACCGCCGTCCCTGCCTTCCTGCTCGCGGGCACTTTCGCAGGCACATCTGGCACACAACAGGGTGAACTATAGGACGTCCTGTCTTAATGCATATGTTGGTGCTTTTGTTCATGGCAACGCTCCTTGAAAATTATTTAACTCTTCAACTCTGTTCATTTAATCATTCAGAACCATTTCTTTGTTTATTGATAAACTAAATGCGTTACATTTGCAATAGGTAAATAAAAAAATATTTGGAATAACGAATATCGAATATCGAACAAGGAATCGCAGAATGTCGAAGGGAAATAAAATTTTGATATTGGGGATTGTTTGATATATCTTGCGGTTAGAATACCGTATAACAGGTGTCGCGCAGCATGGAGAGAAACAAGCGCAAAAAAATAGGCGCTGGTCAAAATATTAACCAGCGCCTTATTTGCTGAATGAAATTATTTAGGATAGATATATATCTTTAGAATTCAACAGCTAGCTGGGTAAAGACCAGATCTCGCGTGTTTCGATTAAGTTCATCATTTGAAGCATACTCGTCATAGAGGTAGCCCACTGACAGAACCGTATTGTCAAAGATCTCCTGGTTGAAGTTGATCCCGTAACGATCTCTTGGTAACCCTAAAAGCCCACAATCGTCGGATCCTGCATACTTAAGGGCGATCTCGAGATTCCGCCACCAGTTGTAATTGTATCCAGCCTCAAAGTTCCAGACTGTTGGCTTACCATGATCGGTGGTAATCGTATGTAAATGATCAGTAGCCGCCATGTACTCTGCATCAAAGAAGAGGCCCTGATAGCCAAAATGTAAATAGGCAGCAGCAGCGCCCACGTAATCATCAATGTCCGCGCCGTGGTGGTGCAGCACTTCCTCTATCCAGTCAGAGTCAGCTATGTTGGATATATAAGAGCCCCCGACAAGCAAGTCCATGTCCTGGGTTTCATCCTCAAAGGCATAGTTGGCATCAAAACCATAACTTTCAATAACATTCTCATCGCTATTACCTTTTTCCTCTACGTCACCGTTGAAGACATAGCCACAAGCGGTGAAACCTTCCAATTCGGCTCCGATCAACAGGGCCTTCTCGCCTGTCTCGCCCATGAGGAGGGTAAGGGGCGCATCAATGCCCGGGTTATTCGGAAAATGCGTCAGGAGCGCGCCAAAAGGCACATACATTTTACCAGCCTCCAAAAAAGCAGGTGTTTCTTCAGCATTTGCAATGGTGATAATGGCCGTGTCTACATCAAAGCCTGTCTCCCCTCTAACGTCATCATAAGTTTGTATTGCTCCAGACGGATCTTCATAAAGCAGAACCATTTCCGCACTTACCCAATCATTGACCTGTGCTCCAATTCCGAGTTCAACAGTAGTCATCGAAATGTCACTGTCATGCTGATGGCTCCCATATCCATTGTTCATGTCCGTGCTATGGTACGCTGCACCAACTTCAAGCAGACCATGAATATGTATAGTGTCTTCTATGCGTTTTATGAACGATTCTGCCTCAGCATGCAAAGGTTCCGGACCTGCCTTCATTTCACCGAGCTGTTGTTCCACCTGCATAAGTCGATCAGTGAGTGCTTGGTTTTGCTGGATCAGCTCCTGCACCTGTTGATCCAAGTCCCCCCCTGCTGCCAGAGAATTCGGTGCCCAGGAAATCGTTGCTACTGCTGCAACGCACAAGCCTAACAACAGAGCCTTCAAAGTTTTCAAATACATAGTCGTCCTCCCCTTCCCTAAGGTTGTTTTGATTTACGTACAGATTGATTACTCTTCCGTCTGTATCACAAGATACATTAATTTTTTTACATAGCAACAAGAAAATGCTCTGTCAAGGGGGATATTTAAAAAAACGCACGATCATCTGTGTATCTGGCCATAACTACATCATCAGTTCCTAGTCAAAATCGCGCATAGCCTGATGGATGTGTTCTGAAATGAGTTCAGTGATTATGAGTTGGGGCTTTGAAAATACCATTGGTGACATGAATTTACTGAACTCGCCATTTTTCTGTTTCACGCCGGATCTCTTCCGTCTTTTGCAGCTCGAAGCGGAGGCGGCTCAGTTCCTTTTCCAGATTTTGTGTCTCTTTCCGCAGGTCACTTACACTTGATTGCTGCTTGTTGTACTCTGATTTTAATTGAAGGAATTCTTCTTCAGTAGACAGGAATTCTTCCAGTAGCTTTGCCTCTCCGGGCATTTCATACTTACAGGTTTCAGAGCGCATGATCCTAATATATTCATCCTTGGCCCCATCAAAGGCAAACAGATAAAACGCCGCTTTGCATGCATAATCAGGGTCATTGAGCAATGGCTTCAGGTTGGAAACGGCCTTATCAACCTGACCATCTCTCAAGAGTAGGGTGGCCTCTTTCCATGGATCAGGTATATGGAGCTTTTCCCGGAATCCAGTTGTACACCCAACGACCAATGTCAAGAAGAATATGGCAAAATAGACCAGAAAGCAGCCCCTTTTCCTGGTAAAACCGCGACACCTTCCGGTGGTGGACTTTCTACCCAAATTTTACCTCCATGGGCCAGGATAATCTCCCTGGCAATTGCCAGGCCGAGTCCGGACCCGTCTTTTATTCGGATATGTTGAATCTGGTAGAATTTATCGAATATTTTTTCTGCTTCAGATTTTTCTACTCCGGGTCCGGCGTCAATAATACCAATTCTTAACCATTCATTACCATTATTATCGGCGTGGTCCAAGATGATCTTAATTTTTTCATTTTCAGGACTAAATTTCACGGCATTGTGCAGGATATTCATAAATGCGCCAAATAGTCCTTCTTCATCAACCGGTATATTCTTTTTCAGTCCTGATACAGGAACTAGCTCTATGTCAAGATTTTTCCCCTGGGCCATGGGTCCTAAGGTCTGGATGATATCCGAAAAGATCTTTGTGATGTCCAAGGGGCGCTTTTTAATAGTTTTAAGCCTTGCCTTTAGCCTGGAAAGATGCAGAAGATCGTCTATCAGGCCATGAAATCTGCTCATGCTCTCATTTAATATAATTACTAATTTTTGCTGATCTTTGTTTAACTTACCTATTTTGGGCTCAGAAAGGAGTTTGGCAGCTTCCATCATGGAAGTTAGAGGGGTCTTTAGTCCGTGGCTCACCATTCCTATGAAATCAGACTTTAGCTTGTCCAGCTCCTTGAGCCTTATCGCCATATTATTAAATGCCTCGGCAAGCTTTCCCAGTTCGTCCCTGGACTCTATAGCAATAGGTTGGTCGAAATAGCCCTGGCCAACGATTTCAGTGCCGCGACGAAGGTGATCTATTGGCTTTTTTATATATTTGTACAGGAACCATGCGGTAAAAAAAACGACGAAAATAACGGCTACGGCCAACACAAATACGGTTATTTCCCTTGCCTGTGAGCTAAGTGACGAGATTGTGGAAGATCTGAGACTGATCGCCTTTTGTGCTCCTTTTTCCAGGTCATGAAGCTCTGTCATTATGCTGGAGATTATGGCCTTGACTTCGTTTTCTCGCTGGGCCTCAATAGGTGTGATCTCAGGCGGGCTACTTTTGGGTAAGCTTGCATTGGCAATACTGGCAAGCTTTTCGAGTTTATCCAGATTAAGCTCAATGTCATGGACAATGGGGTTAATTTCTTTGGAACCGTCTCTCTGCACACTGATCAAACTATTTTTAAAGTCCAGGATCAGTGACATAAGAGATTGGTAAGCGTCCTCTTTGTATAGAGTTACGAGACGACGGCCCTCAGCTTCCATTGAAGGTGGTATTGCTTTAAGTTGTTCTATGGTTTTAGATAGTTCTAAGTCGTGCTTGGCTACGCTCGTCGCAAAACGTTCCAACTCTGATAGGTTGTAGATTGATACCACGCAAGGCAGTATCATAATGGCCGAAAGTATCAGGTAGCCAAAAAAAAGCTTGTTAAAGAGGCTTGGGCTGTTTTTCAGTAGTTTCATTATTTAGGACTTTAACATAACTCAAACATCTCTCTCAACAGGAAATGAGAATATAAAAGGAAATGAACAACAAATCCAAAAATAGATCAGTAGATAAACATACGGCATCAAGGCCGCGAATCCTTCTCGTTGATGATGATGAGGACATACTCGTAACGACAAAGATGCGTCTCGAAGTCTTTGGTTATGAAGATGTGATCGCGGCCTCAGACCCCATAAAAGCCCTCAAGATATTCAAGGATCAGGAGGGAAAGATTGCTCTTCTCCTGTCTGACCAAAAGATGAGCAATATGAGCGGGCAAGAGCTCATGGAAAAGTGTCGAAAAATTGATCCTGATCTTCAGGCCATTATTTTTACTGCCTATGGCACTATAGAGAACGCAGTTGAGGCTGTAAAGGCCGGGGCCTTCTCCTATGTCGAAAAGCCAATAAATCATGAGGATCTGGCCTTGAAAATAAAAGGGGCCCTTGAGAAGAGAGAATTGTTGAAAAAGGTGGCTGACCTTGAACGTATAGTGGGGGACCAGTTCCAGTTTGCTGACATGATTGGCACCAGCCCTCAGATAAAGGCCGTATTCAGGCAGATAGTCCAGGTTGCCCCTATTGAAAGCACCATAACCATCTACGGTGAATCAGGAACCGGAAAGGAATTGGTGGCTAATGCCATACACTTCCACAGCCCAAGAAGCAAAGGACCTTTTGTGGCTGTTAATTGTGCGGCTATCCCGGAGACGTTACTGGAAGACGAGTTTTTTGGCCATGTAAAGGGAGCCTATACAGGTGCTGTAAGCAGTAAGATAGGCTTTTTCAGACAGGCCCATAGGGGCACGCTGTTTCTGGATGAAGTGGGGGAGATGAGCGAGGCCATGCAGGCCAAGCTACTGAGGGTCATAGAGACCGGAGAAATAAAATCCCTGGGGAACGACCATGTGCACAAGGTGGATGTGAGACTAATAGTGGCAACCCAGAGAGACCTCAGTAAACTGGTTGAAGAAGGTCGTTTCAGAGAGGATCTGTATTACAGAATTCATGTAGTTCCAATCAATATTCCTCCTTTGAGGGAAAGGCGAGAAGATATTCTCCTGTTAATGCAACATTTTTTTAAGAAATACGAAACCAAGATGGGTAAAGATATCAAGAGAATCGAGGGGGATGTTATTGATGGTTTCCGAACATATAACTGGCCGGGGAATGTCCGTGAGTTGAAAAACGTGGTTGAATATCTTGTTGCAATTTCTACTGGAAACACCATAACCAGCGCAATGTTTGCAAATACGTCCCTGGCCGGTAGTTGTCTGCCTCAAAAAAAGGTTCCGTTAAGAGAGGCCAAAGACGAGTTCATCAAGAAATATCTGGAAGATCTTTTCAGGATTACAAAAGGGAATGTCAGCAAAGCTGCCAAGTCTGCAGGTTACTACAGGGCGGATTTTTACAAACTTTTTCAGAAATATGACCTGGATCCTAAGAATTATCGCGGTGCCAAAAAGGCCATAAAGACTGAGGACATATCTGCTGAAAATTGATAAATACAGTGAAATAATCGGCATCCTTCATTTTGTAGTTTACACTTTTTTAACATAGACGGATGCTGGCCATTAGCTGTTAGCCATTAGCTGTTAGCTATTAGGTAAAAGGGGGTATTCACTTCGCTCCACCTAGTGCTATACTTCCTGTATGGGAGAGAAGACATCCATCCACCCCGTTGGTGGAATTGACTACCCTCGCACTTTGGAAGAATTTTTCACATTTTTTCCGGACGATGCAGCCTGC
>JAUWGF010000148.1:0-4706 GCA_030606515.1 Deltaproteobacteria bacterium
GAGCCGCTGAGCTCCCTGGATCCGCTACGGCGGTACAAGGCCCTGACAGAGTCAGGGCCAATACCACCGAGAGCAAAACAAGGTAAACCGGATGTTGATTTCGCACGGATATAACCGCCTAGTCCAGTATGTTGAATACTACACGCCGGTTCATGCTTCGGCCTTCCGGCGTACGATTGTCAGCTATTGGGTCGGCCTCGCCGTAACCTATAGGCTCCAGAATGTTTTGAGAGATACCCTTCTCGACTAAGTAATTACATACAGAGGCTGCTCTTCGCTCAGACAGACCCAGGTTATATTTCTCCGTCCCTGTCCAATCGGTATGCCCCTCAATAATAACTTTTATATCGGCATTTTCCTTTAAAATCTTAACTGCTTCATCAAGAACCGGTACAAATTCAGGCTTGATGTCCGACTTGTCAAAGTCGAAATTGATTCCACGTAGCACTATCTTCTCTCGAACCGCGACCACGACAACTTCTTCTTTAACCTCTTCTACAACAGCTGGTTCGGGTTCCGGCTCAGGTACTGGCTCTGGCTCTGGTATAGGCTCAACCACCGGCTCTGGGGGAACTACAACATCCTCCTTAGCCAATATCGCCCCGATTGTTCCGCCTACAAGTGCGCCAGCAATCCCACTAATTAGCGCTGCTCTATCAGGGTTGCTGTCGTTTTCGTGTCCAATGGCAGCTGCGGTTCCGCCGCAAACTGCGGCCCCTATGGCAGCTCCCGTCATGAATCCTTTCTGGCGGGCTGTCATGCTTGCGCACCCGGAAACGAGCGACACCGCACACAATAAAATCAGACCAATTCGAAAGTAGTTCAACATAATACCTCCCCTTTTTTTAATGAATGTTCCAGACTTACATGCTTTGTTGTGCCCACATACGGGCATTGTAGTTGGGTGATAAAAAAATGAATTTAGTTCTATTTTAGATACACTAAACCTCATATGTCAATACATTATTAGGAGTTATTTCTGATTTTTTAACCACAGATATCCACAGGCATACACAGACCGGCATTTTTCTTACCCATGAAGGGGGAAAACATTTCAGGGAATATTAGGGCGAAGCCCCTAAATTCTTTTTCCACAAAAGACTATATCTCACCGGATGTCACCATGTTGCAGAGTAACTCCCTGTAGTTTATGCCTGCCTCCTTGAACCCTTGGGTACCGAAATTCATATTCGCCTCGAGGATAAGAACTTTTCCCTGATGTTCACACATGTCAAGTCCTACAAAATCGAAACTGCACCGGATAGCAACATCCAGTGCAAGGTTCAGGATATCTTCAGGGACAGGATCAAGTGTAATCCTCCCTCCCTTGGCCACATTGGTGCGGAATTCCCCAGGAACTGATTCCTTCCAGTAGGCATGGACAATGCGTTTGCCCAGAATTACCACCCGAAGGTCTCTTTCCATGGGTATATATTGTTGAATATAGGCTATCCTGGTCTTACTGAGATATGCCTCCAGATCATTCTCGTTCTTAATCAGAAAAACCCCCTCTCCCTTTGAGGACCCAATAGGCATCTTCCCTACACAAGGAAAACCAAAATAGTCGAGGATTTTCATCTTCTGTTGTTTGCCGTAAAACAGGCGGGTCTCGGGTGTGGGGACGTCCAGGAGATTAAACAGAAGCGTCTGCTTTATCTTATCCCCCAAATGCCGATAGCATTGCACACTGGGAAAGGTCTTTTTCCCCATGGCATCCAGGGCATCTGCAAAGAATATGGTCGGGAAATAGACCTTGGAGGCATTCCGGATCAGGGCCCTCTCCTCTGATGAATAATCTGCCAGGTTGGTTCTAACTCCAATAGAAAGCACTGATGGGCAGCGTCTTAGCTGGTAACCCAGGGCAATCCGCAAAGCTTGGTCGTCCCGGGTAATTTCTTCCGGCATCTTCGTAACCCCAAATCAACAATCATCAATCCCTCAATTCCTAATTCGGTTTATAACTTTATTGATGATTTCGGTAAATTCAGTCAGTTTCAAGACATAAGCCAATATCCCGTATGCAACAACGCCCAATGACATTGATGCAAATACCTTGACAGTTAAAAGCCAGATCCCCGGGCTGCCTGTAATGCGAATCTGGACCCACCACACCAACAGGCCCATTATGCCCGAGGCCAGGAAAATTTTTCCCAGGGACATGAAAAGCTTGCCTGCAGGATATCCGTCTATTTTTCTGTAAAGCACTGTGGCCAGGAGCATGAAGTTGAGTATCATGGTGACCGATGTGGAAAGCGCTATGGCCCTGTGCTGCAATTTGTCCAGTGTGGCAAGTATGATGCATATATTAACCGCTACTGCTAAAAAGCTCCCTATTACCGGCCATCGGGTGTCATCAAGGGCGTAAAATACCGGCACTACTATCTTCACTGCTGCATAGGCCAGAAGGCCCATGGAATAAAACCTCAAGGCCTGGGCTGTCATGAAAGTGTCTGATTGAGTAAATCGGCCGTGTTCGAAGATAAGTCCTACTATGGGTTCTGCCAGGACCCAAAGCCCCACTGCAGATGGAATTGTAAGGGCAAAGGCCAGGGTAAGAGACGAAACCAGCGTATCACCCAGTACTTTGTGGTCTCCCTTGGTTGCCAGCCTTGCCACGACAGGAAGTGTTGCTATGGAAATAGCCACACCAAAGAGCCCAATTGGGAACTGTACGAGCCGGAATGCGTAATTCAGCCAGGCAACACTCCCTTCTGCGCAGCGAGAGGCGAAGTTTGTATTTATAAAGATGTTAATCTGGGTTGCGGAAAGGCCTATTATGGCAGGCACTATCAACCGGGCTATGCGTTTCAGTCCCGGGTCCGCCAGATCCATTACGGGCTTTATTCTGAACCCCTGGCGCAGAATGCCAGGCACTTGTATTCCCATTTGGGACAGGCCGCCCAGCAGGGTCCCCACAGCCATACCCATTATGGCTGGTTGTCCCCACAATGGAAACAGCAGGGCAAGTCCTACGCCGACAACTATGGATGTCATGTTGAAGCAACTTGATGCAAGGGACGGGATAAAGAAATAACCTTTTGTGTTCAATATCCCCATAAGGACGGATGAAAGGGAAACCAATAGCAAGAAGGGAAACATTATGATTGTCAGCCGCTGGGTGAGTTCCACCTTACCGGCGACTTTGGCAAAATCCGGGGCGAGCAGCATTACCAGTTCATTTGAAAAGATCATGCCGAGAATAACGGTCAGGGAAACCACTACAGTGAGTACTGCCAGGACGTTGTTTACAAGGCGCCAGGTCTCTTCTTTTGAGCGTTTTTGATCGTATTCGGTAAAGACCGTAACAAAAGCTGCGCTGAGGGCACCCTCTGCAAAAAGGTCCCTTAAAAGATTGGGTATCCGGAAGGCCACAACAAAGGCGTCCATTGCAGTACCTGCGCCAAAGAGGCCTGCAAGCACCTGCTCCCTCACAAGGCCCAATATGCGGGAAAAGAATACGGCAATACTCACCGATCCTGCCGACCGGGCAAGATGGGCGGCTTTGCCATCATGGTTGGACGTGTGTTGCGTGCTCAAGGTTACCTGCTAAGTTAAAAGTATAGGAATTTCCTAAGTCCCGCCGAAGGCGGCTAAGTTCAGGGGCCGGAAGCAAGGACCAGATCACCTTTTTTCACTCCAAGGTGCCTTGCCACCACATCACATTTAGCCTTCAGGAAGAAAAAGATAGGGGCGTCTGATTCTGACAGGGTCTCGTAATTCCCCTGACCTTTACTGATAATGACAGGGGCTTTTCTGAACAGCTCACGGAATTCCGGAGTACACTGGTCCAAAACAGTACCAGGAGCAGCACATCCGGATGAAATGATGGTTGCTGTTTTGTCAAGGCCTGCTTCCAGAGCGTCTTCTCTGGTAGCATCGTTAATTATCGGTTTTTCTCTGACCACATAAGTGACCGTATGTGCCAGGGTTTCTATCAGCAGGCGGTCAAAGACCGTTTCCCCTGTGTTGTCACCCAGATAGAGAATCCAGTCCGCCCGGGTTATCGCCTTCTTAAATTCCTCTTCATCCCATCGGCCAAAAGACTGGTCCATTATTTTTTGAATCTCTGATTCCAGGTCATAACTTGATGATATGCCGAAATCAATGACATTTCCTATTGTGGCAAGCACCATAGCAAGTCCCAAAGGGTCTTCAGATTCCGAGACGTTCTTTTTCAGCTGAGGATAAAGGGCAAGCGCCTTCTCAGTCCCTTGCTTTTTCACTGTTTTAAAAGGGTCTGATTCGCCTGTATAGCTGTTTATAAGATCATATACCATTACTGCTGTCTTGGGTGGCGGATCATCCAGCTTAATATTTTTGATTTTCCCCCCCAGATCTATCAGCAGTTTGCGGATTTTCTCGTCGGAAAGGCCCACCAGGCGTCCGGTTCTCAAGGCCTGTATCATGAAACAGGGAATGCAGTCCAAAAATGTGCGCATATTTTTTCCTAAACCTCCTTAATCCATCTCCAGCGAATCCCGCCCGGGGTGTCCATTACCTCCACTCCAAGATCGAGGAGTCGCTGCCGGATATCATCTGCCTTGTCCCAGTCACTTGAGGCCCTAGCTTTCTCCCTCTGGGAGACCAGATCCTGGATTTCCCTTGACAGCTCAGGATCAGGGATAGAAATATCCAGGCACCCAAGGACCTTGTCCACATCCTGCAGGGCGTCCATGACATTTTTGGCATCCATGGGCGAAAGCCTT
>JAUWGF010000139.1:0-4964 GCA_030606515.1 Deltaproteobacteria bacterium
CAGGTAGGTGAGCTTGCCAAACGGATGGGCGTCAAGGCAGGAGACGTTATAATGAAACTCATGGGGCTGGGCGTAATGGCCACGGTAAATCAGTCTATCGATTACGACGTAGCCAGCATTGTGGCATCCGGATTTGACTATGAGCTGGAGAAGAAGTCCGTGGCTGAGGACCTGGTCCATATGAAGGAGGTCCAGGAAGGCGAGCCTGTGCTAAGACCTCCTGTGATTACAATCATGGGCCATGTAGATCATGGAAAGACTTCACTCCTGGATGCCATACGCAAAGCGGATGTAGCCTCAAAGGAGGCAGGTGGCATCACCCAGCACATAGGCGCATATCACGTCACACTTCCCTCCGGCCAGGAAGTAGTCTTTCTGGATACACCGGGGCATGAAGCATTCACAGCTATGAGGTCTCGCGGGGCCAAGGTTACTGATATCGTGATCCTACTGGTGGCAGCGGATGACGGCGTAATGGCCCAGACACGTGAGGCCATAGATCACGCTCGGGCAGCCAATGTGCCCATCATTGTAGCAATCAACAAGATTGACAAGCCAGGGGCAAATCCGGAAAAGGTGAAAGGGGAACTTGCTGAACTGGGATTGATTCCGGAGGATTGGGGTGGAGAGACCATTTGCATCAACATCTCAGCCAAAGAAAAAACAGGAATCGAGGAACTGCTTGAGTTGATGGCCCTCCAGGCCGAGGTGATGGAACTCAAGGCAGACCCCAATCGGCCTGCCAGAGGTCACGTGATAGAGGCGAAGCTGGACAAGGGGCGTGGTCCTGTGGCTACCCTGCTGATTTCAGAAGGGACGCTGCACATAGGTGACGCTTTGGTCTGCGGCATACACCACGGCAGAGTACGGGCCATGTTCGACGACAAGGGTGAAAGGATAAAGACTGCCGCCCCCTCCATGCCTGTGGCAATTCAGGGTCTCTCCGGCGTGCCGGAGGCAGGGAACGAATTCACAGTACTTTCTGACGACAAAAAGGCCAGAGAAGTGGCTGAGTATCGCCAACGTAAGATAAGAGAGACAGAACTGTTCAAGAGCACCAAGGTAAGTCTGGAAAATGTCTTTGAAAAACTCCGGGAGGAGGAACTCAAGGAACTTAATATAGTCCTCAAGACAGATGTTCAGGGCTCTGTGGAGGCCCTTATCGAGGCATTGCGCAAGCTCAGCACTCAAGAGATAAAGGTGAATTTCGTCAGGAGCGGTATCGGGGCCATTACCGAATCCGATGTCTTGCTGGCATCTGCCTCAGATGCAATCATCATAGGCTTCAATGTAAGACCCAGCCCGCAGGCGAAGGCCTTGGCCGAGCGGGAACATGTGGACATCCGCTTCTATGATGTCATTTACCATGCCATGGAGGAGATTAAAAGCGCCATGGTCGGGCTGTTGGAACCTGTTTATAAGGAGAAGACCCTGGGACGCGCCGAGGTGCGTGACGTCTTCCACATTGCCAAAGTCGGTACAGTGGCAGGGAGCTATGTGCTGGATGGCTTGATCCAGAGAAATGTTCAGGCCAGGCTCTTAAGAGACAACGTTGTAGCCTATAACGGCAAAATAGCGTCTCTTCGTCGATTTAAAGAGGACGCAAAAGAAGTCCAGGCCGGGTACGAATGCGGAATCGGCCTTGAAAGGTTCAATGACGTAAAAACAGGGGACATAATAGAGGCCTATATTATGGAAGAAAAAGCCCCGGTCCTTGGAGAACCTATATATAATGCCGGAGAGAAGAAAACTTCTGATTGATAAATGATCGTGGGAATAATCAGGCTCAGGGTAAGACTGCCCGGAAACCATTCGCTAAAGGGGAAACGGCGTGTGGTTAAGAGTTTGATTGGCCAGGTGCGTAGCCGTTTTAATGTAGCTGTATCAGAAATAGCCCTGAACGATGTATGGCAAAAGGCGGAAATAGGAATATCCACAATAGGAAATAGCCAGCCAATAATTAACTCCGTCCTGGATAAGATCCTGGAATTCATTGAAAGGACCTGTCTGGTAGAGATCATTGATACAGATATCGAAATTATTCACATGGGAAAATAAGAAGACAATCATGCCCCACATGTTCCCCCGTTCCAGACGGATAGAGGATCTCCTCAGGAAAGAAATGGCAGACATGCTGCTTGGTGAAATTAAGGATCCAAGGATCCAGGGGCTGGTGACCATAATGCAGGTAGAGGTCTCAGAAGACCTCCGTCACGCAAAGTTTTTTGTTTCGGTTCTTGGAAAAGGGCCTGAAAGGGAATCCGTGCTGGAAGGACTGAATAAGGCTAAGGGCTTCATACGGCGAACACTGGGACACCGCCTTGACCTCAGGCGGATACCTGAACTGCACTTTCAACTGGACCGGAGCCTGGATGACCAGGAAAAGATAGAAAGACTCCTTGCCAGTGTGCAAACAGGCCAACAGACAGAGAATTGAGAACGACTGTGACTGAAGTTTTACCCAAAGACACCAAGACACTGAAGGCTGCGGTAGATGCCATTAATGCATCTGATCGTCTCCTTTTGACCTGTCATGTCAAGCCGGACGGAGATGCTTTGGGTTCTGTATTGGGCCTGGGCCTTGCCCTTAAAAACGCAGGGAGAGACGTAACCCTTTTTATAGAAGATCCCGTGCCGGATTCACTTCAATTTCTACCCGGCTCTCAGTACCTGGTCAATGAAGTGGCCAATCCGCTGCCTGAAAAGACCACTCTGGTAGTCCTTGATTGCAATGAACCCCACAGGATCGGAAAGCAGGCACAAAGGTTGATAGAACAGGCCTCACTTATTGTTGTTCTGGATCATCACCTGAGCCAGGCCCCGTTCTGTGCTCAAACTCCGGAAACAAAACACCCTCATTGTATAAGCTATATATCTACGGACATTTTTGCCGCAGGGGCCATAGTCCTGTGGATCATCAAAGGACTCGGATGGCCTATAACAGAAGACATCGCCACAAATCTCTATGCTGCCATATTGTCAGATACAGGATGCTTCCGTCACAGTAATACGAACGAGACAGCTTTCCGGATGGCCGGGGACCTCGTGGCCCACGGCGCAAACCCCTATGCCGTTGCGAACCAACTTTATCAAAACTATTCTCTATGCAGACAACACCTTTTGGGCCTTGTATTAAGGACCATTGAGGTAAGGGGGCATGGCAAGATAGGTCTTCTTCAGGCCACTCCGGAGATGTTTCGTGTCAGCGGAGCAATGGAGCACGACACAGATGATTTTGTAGGGCATGTCCGGTGCATAGATACAGTAGAGGTTGCCATTTTCATAAAGGAGGTCTATGCCGGACAGGTATCTGTCAGCATGAGGTCAAAATCATTCTTTAATGTAGCAAAATTGGCAAAAGAATTCGGAGGTGGCGGGCACTTTCACGCAGCAGGTTTCCGCAAGACCGGGACAGCAGCCGAAATTAGAGAAATCCTGTTGAATCAAATAAATGCCTATCTTGAGGGCTCGGGAACAGCCGATGCTTGATGGTATCCTGGTAATGGACAAGGCATTCGGCATAACGTCCTTCCAAATGGTTCAGGAAGTTCGCAAAAGGCTTAAGGTTAAAAAAGCCGGACATGCAGGTACCCTTGATCCACTTGCCACAGGTGTATTGCCCATATGTCTGGGACGGGCGACAAAGATCGTCCAGTTTATTATGGCAGGTCACAAGGTATATCAAGGGACTATGCTCCTTGGAGTAGCTACCGACACCTACGATGCAGCAGGCAAAATCACGGAACAGAAACCTTTACCCCCAAATCTTGACCTAATCTCTTTACAGGAGGCGGCCAAAGAATTTACAGGCAGGCTTCTTCAGCCACCTCCGCCTTTTTCGGCAGCCAAGCATAAAGGGAAACCGTTATACAAATTCGCACGTCAGGGAATAATGGTCCAAAAAGAGCCCAGGCCGGTGCAGGTATTCTCCTTTGAGATCCTTGAAATAAGGTTACCCGAAGTGGACTTCAGAGTACACTGCTCAAAAGGTACCTATGTAAGATCACTTGTACATGACCTAGGGTCAAATCTGGGTTGCGGCGGTCATGTGACGAGACTGCGAAGGACCCGAAGCGGACCCTTCAACATAGAGCAGGCCCTGAAAATGGAGACTCTGGACGAAATTCTTAAGAACAAAAGGCTTCCAGAGGTCCTTATTCCTATTGGGAAGGCACTGGCTCACATCCCTGCCATTGAGATAGATAATGAGATAGCAACAGAGTTAAGGAATGGACGTCCAATTTTTGTAAACAGGCTCAAGGATCTAATGGAATCGCAAGGCCATAAGACAGATATGGAGCTGCCTTATCTGCGTCTTCTTCTTTGCAGGCCGCCTTATATAAAAAATGGTTCAAGCCTGCAGGAAAAAGATCTGGTATCCGTGGTGGCATGGCCCACCGCGCTGAAATCAGATGGCCACAAAATACTGCGTCCCATAAAAGTCTGGCCAAAAGAATATGCTATTACAAATTAAAATAAGAAATATCAAATCGTAGTTATAGCGAAGGAGGAAAAAATAGGTGGTTTTGGATCCAGAACGTAAGAAAGAAATTATAGAGAACTTCCAAACCCACGGGACTGACACTGGGTCCCCTGAGGTTCAAGTAGCCCTGTTGAGTTCCCGTATTGGCTATCTCACCGAGCACTTCAAGATCCACAAGAAGGATCACGGCTCAAGACGCGGCCTGTTAAAACTTGTAGGCCAGAGAAGGAGGTTGCTCGACTACCTCAAGAACCAGGATTTGGGGCGGTACAGAAAAATTATAAAGGAACTGGGAATCCGCAAGTAGTACGATGTAACCGTTCACACTTCTTGGCAGTCGACAGACATGGAGTGAGAACTGCGGATTTAATACACTGAACTTGTAACTCTCTTGGTTGTTGCAAGATAATAGGACCTTAAAACAGATGATAAAATTAAAAACACAGATAAATGACATGGCCTTCTCCTTTGAAACAGGACG
>JAUWGF010000196.1:0-2915 GCA_030606515.1 Deltaproteobacteria bacterium
GGGATTGTCTTTATTAACAGAGGTCAATGGGCCATTGCCAGAACCTACTTTAAACAATTAACCGATCGAGATCCAGGGATAGTGGATAGGCTGGAAAGATCCCATATCGTCATTCCAAACACCTGTGATGTACCTAAAGGATGGCCTGCTGATCCAGATCAGGAGTATTTCGCCCCAAAATTAGACACATACAACACTGATTTCCTGGAGGCTATGGGTATCCAGGACCGGCTGGTTGCTGAAGGCAAGTCCCTGAAAGATTGTCTATTATTCCTTCAACATACAAGGGTAGTGCCACGAAAGCGCATTGATCACGCCATTGACTTCTGCTTTGCTATGGCCGAACGATTTAAAAAAGACGGTCAAAATAAGAAGGTGTTCTTGCTGATCTCAGGGCCCACCGGTGATGAGTTGAGCGACGATGTCACAGACCTTACTAAACACCTCAACATGCGGCGTCTTGAGCGGCCTGACCTTGATGTGGAGATTATCTGGGGTGAGAACCGCATCCGATCAGAACGGGAGGTCGTTAATGGGGTTAAATATTACAGTTTTGCCGAGGTACCTGGTATTGTTGCTTACTATGGTGGTCTTGGTACCTACTTCAGTGATGTGGAGGGCTTTGGCAACAATCTTCTTGAACTGATAAGCCTGGGAGTACCTCCTGTGGTGCGTGAATATCCAGTCTATCTCACCGACATTGCCGTCTATGGTTTTGATATTCCCTCCACTCCTGATGGTACTATGACCCCGGAGTTGATCGAGGGGGCATATAAAATATTGACGGACGTTGATCATCGCAAGGCAGTGGTCAAGAAAAATATAGATGTATTAGTCAAAAACTTAGGTCATAATAAAATCGCCGAGAACTTGAGCAAACTGTGGGAGACATTATAGGAGCTTTTTATGAAGGATATATCTGATATCATCTCAGATTTACACCAGGATATGATGCGGGGTGATCTCCCCCCTTGGAGAGCAGAGGCCGCACTCTTGGAAAAGGGTTTTGAAACTCCAAACCATTTTTACCCGGCTGCCCAGGCTCGAAAGGCCTATATAGAAGAGGTCTCTGGCGAGAAGTTTTCTCACCTCAAGGTCATGGAAAGGCCATACCTCCAGCCCTGGTATTGCCCAAAAGATAATATCATCTACAACCTCGAGGCACAGGAAACAGATCTGTCCTGTACTGTTTGTAGGTCACCCCTTGAGCCCTACCATGGTCCTTTAGCTGGCTATGCGCCCTTGGTAGCATCCTATGTGGCCGGAATGGAGGATTACATCTCATACTGTGGCCAGATCACTGTCAAAGGAGATGTGGAAAAGGATTTTATCAATCTTACCGCGATGGGTCCGGGCATGTCGGCAATCGGTCTTGCTAGAGGCTGTTTCCTTGTTAATCGCTATGGTGGGGCTGAGGTGCAGGTGGAACCTTTGGCTGGAACAGCACGCTGCATGGGATATATCTTTGCAGACCAAACGGAGCTCCAGAAGGCCCAGAATACCATTCAGGCAAACTTGGACAGAATCAAAGCCGTTGTTAACGAACGTGTGGCAAAGGTAGGGGCTGAGGTAGTCCAAGTTGAGTTTGATAAAGATACATTTGGCCCTGATTATTTCCTCTATGTTTGTTTTTATGCAGACGTTCCAGAATATAGGGCCCACGGTGAAATCAGTTGGTCCGTGGGCGAGGCCAGACAGATGACAGATGAAATCCTTAAGAAGGCTGGCGTGGACTTTAACCTGAGTGTCATCCCTCAAGGCTATGATGGGGACTACAAACCCAGCCCCTCAAATAGGCGCGGTCGGCGGGTTAGTGCCCAGGTTCGGATCCCTGTCAAGAGCATTGAGGAATTCCTCGGGAAATCAAAAGATCGGTTTTTGGCATTTATCGAAATGGACCGCCGGGGAGTGGAGAAGTTGGGCTGGTTCTTCTATACCGGTATGGGAGCCGAAATAATTTCCGGATTGTACAAAGCCACACGGGTTAATCCTCGCATGCCGCTTACCGCTTGTCTGGAGCGTATCTACGCCTTTGTGGATAAAGGTGATCTGGTCTATGGAGTGGAACTTCCTACTGTTGAGGCCGGGGTATGGTCTTCGATCGAAGGTGGTATTCCTCCTACGGGTCGTGAGGTTATGCGCATCATGGGCCTTACCAATGTCCGTGAGTTCTGTGCCAACTTATCTGCACAGGTTTTGGCTGGCGAGTTCAATTTGGCCTGTGAAATAGTACGCGAAAAACTCTATTCCAAACAGGTGAGCCGGCTGTACTAATTTATTTGTTTTATCAGTGAAGCCGGGTTCAGGGCACCATGATTTTATCTTTGAGATCATCCAGGTTGTATAATACGAGAGCTTCGCATAACTCATATTTCCTTAAAGAGGATGGGCTTTTCTTCAGTTCCAAGGCTCTCGGGCTGGTCTTTTCAGCAACTTATCTGCGGGGGAGTTTTGCCCCCTCCGCATTGCCCCGATAAATCTGGGCCTGCGGTTTCCCCCACTAATAAGTTGCGAAAAGACAGCGCCCTTACACCAGTCACTTCAGAAAAGTCCATCCTCTTCATTGGGGTGACAAAAATTGTCAGGTTTTGCAAAGCTCTAAATACATGATCAAAGTGGAACAGATCAATGCAGTCAGAAAGTTTCAAATGGCACGCTCATTTCTCGGTCGGGGCTTATATTTCACTGCGGCTTATTGGGTGGACGGGATGATGGTGGATACAGGGTGCGCTTATACTGTCCAGGAACTGGTCACGTCTTTGAAAGGATATCAGGTCGATTATATAGTAAACACTCACAGCCATGAGGATCATATCGCTGGAAATGCGGCACTACAAAACATATACGGTGCTGATGTAATGGCGCACCCTCTGGCCCTCCCTGTACTTGCTGACCCGAGAGGAAGACAGTCGCTT
>JAUWGF010000071.1:0-8206 GCA_030606515.1 Deltaproteobacteria bacterium
AAAATCCATAAGGCAATAATAGTCCGGTTGATTACCATGATTTATCGTAAGCGTTCACAGGGCACCGCATCTGCTTTGTTGTCGGGCACTTGAAGTACAGGGAGTACGTCTGCGTACCCTCCGCCTCGCATCTGCAGCACCCTGTAAACGCTTACAGTTCGGTGAGTTGCGGTAAAACGGGCGTTGTAATCCCGTGAACTGTTATGGTTTATTACAGATTATGCATGCATAATCTGTGTTCATAAGCCCGTGGCCGCAACTTGCTTCTTCACTGCCTCCACAGATTTTTGTAAGGCTTCCTGCTCATCCGGCGCAAGAGGAAACTCCAGGATACGTTCTACGCCGTTTCTCCCAAGCACCACAGGCACACCCAGGAATACGCCGCTAATACCAAACTCCCCCTCCAGATAGGCTGCACAGGGTACCACCCTTTTTTCGTCTTTCAGGATGGATTGAGCCATCTCCACTGCAGCAAGACCAGGAGCGGAGAATGCGCTTCCTGTCTTGAGGTGCTGTACTATCTCCGCACCCCCGTGTTGAGTGCGACGGACTATATTTTCGATTTCCACTTTAGACAAAAGCCCCTCTATGGGCACTCCCCCAACGCTTGCAAGCCTGACAAGGGGGAGCATATGGTCGCCGTGTACGCCCATTACAAGGGCTGTCACGTCCGAGGGAGCTACAGCCAGGGCCTGGGCAATAAATGTACGGTACCTGGCAGAATCCAGGACACCTGCCATGCCTACAACCTGGTGTTTTGGAAATCCGGATACCTTAAAGACCGTGTAAACCATGGCATCAATAGGATTCGTGACAACCACCAGGCATGCGTCAGGAGAATATTTAACGATTTCCTCTGTAACCTCTCGAATGATCCGGACGTTTTTCTCTAAAAGGTCATCCCGGCTCATCCCCGGCTTGCGGGCAAGCCCGGCGGTTATGATGATTACGTCTGACTGGGCGGTATCAGCATAGTCATCAGTACCGATAATATTCCCTGTATATCCATATAACGGGGATGTCTGGAAAAGATCCAGTGCCTTTCCATGGGGGAGACCCGCTACGACGTCCAATAGTACTATGGTGTCCGCAATAGATCTGCATACAGACCACTGGGCAGCCGCTGTTCCCACTGCCCCTGCACCTATGATACTCAGTTTCTTTTTCCGGTTATTTTTTTTCATAGCCATATATTGCCAACATAGTACCTTTGTCAGGTTGCTCCTCCACTCACTCAAGCGCTATTAATACCTAAATTGAGCGATTAGCTTTTATTTGCGTTTCTCCCTTCATTGAGTAACCAGATATATTCCAGAAGGCGCTGCGGAGGCTGAATGGCATAGTCGGAAATCAGGCGACTGGCTGCTTCATCAAAGGAATGAGGTGCCGGATCCATTTGTCTGAGAAACCCTGTAAGGTCCTCCACTACTGCCCAAGGGTAGATGATCCAGCGCCATTTGACTATCCTCTGCCCGTAATAATCCGGAATAAAACCGGAGCTGGTCTTGTGCTGGATCACAGCCGTTCGCACCTCAGCCGGGTGTTGCTGGAGGAGATAAGTTAAAGCGGTTCGGAGCGTATCACCGGTGTCAGTGACATCATCCACAACCAGGATTTTCTGACCGGAGACATCTATATTCAATGGGAAGCGAAGAAGCGCAGCATCCTGCTTTTGCGCTCCCATGCCCCAGTGCTCGATTTTTATAGCGGTGAGGTCAGTAATTTCCAAGAAATCGCACACAATGCGAGCGGGAACATAGCCTCCTCGGCCAATGGCCACAACGAGATCAGGCCGAAAGGCAGTTTTAAGAATTCTGAGACAGAGGCGGCGGGTTAATTCATAGGTCCCGGCCCAGGAAATAAGCTCACACTTGAAACGCTTGGCCATGAGTGGTTTCCTTTTATTTCCCCTGCAGCTTCTTTGATATCGCAAAGTGAAAAGTGGTCCCTTTCTCTGGTCCCGGCTCTGCCCAGACCTTTCCTCCATGCCTCTCTGCCACCTCCTTCACAATGGCAAGGCCCAAACCAGCACCTGCGATCCCCTTGGACGTCTCCTCCCGCTGATAGACTTGGAAAATCTTATCATATTGATCCTTTTTAATTCCAACACCATCATCCCCCACTGAAAGGATATGAAAGTCTTCATCTTCTCTGTAGCCGATCGTGATTTCGCTTAAGTTATCTCCGCCGTACTTGAGCGCATTGTCCACAAGATTGCGCAGGACCCTGGTGATTGAAAGCCTGTCTGCCTTGATTATATGATCTTCTTTAAGCTTCCTCCAATTAATATAGCGGCTTTCCAAAACAGAAGAAAACTCCTCCTTTAACTCATTAATTATCCCCCCAATTCTGATATCTTCAATATTCAAAGGCGCAACCTTTGCCTGTACATATATATTTATTTTTTCAACAAGGGCTACTATTTGTTCAGATATTTTTTGAATCTTCTCACAATAATCTCTGCCTTTATCATTTAAAATATGACAATATTTCTTATTGAGGAGCTTGGAGATTCCATGGATGGCGATAGCAGGGCCTTTGAGATCATGGGAGGTCGAGTAAGCGAAAAACTCGATCATGTTTTTTTTCTCAAGTAGGTCATCTTTCTTTTTTAGAATATTTTCATAAAGCCATGCGTTTTTTACTGCTACGGATATTTGATTTCCTATTACCTCAAGAAGGTCTATCATTTCCTGGTCTAACTTAATCAGCTTACCGGACGCCAGGTTCATAACACCCACAACCTCACTGGCGGCAATGAGGGGAACGCATATGATGATCTTGAAACCCTTACTTGTGAGCAGGGCGGCCCTTTCCTTATCCTCAAGCTCAGAAACGTGTTGAGCAATGAAAGAACGTGTCCTGGCGGCCTTTCCTGTAAAACCTTCCATTATCCCAACATGCTCAAGACCCCCCGGGTCGGTTCCCCGGAATGCCGCCAGGTTCAAGTGCCGGCCACTCTTGTCCATCAAATAGATCCTGCAGGCATCAAATTCGAAATGTTCGAGCATCTTAAATGCTGCCCCATTTAAAACATCATCGAGTTTCAGCGACGACGCCAGAAAGTTGCTGATGTCCAATATGACGGAAAGCTCCTTGTTCCTTTCCATCAAATCGGTTTCGCTGAAATCTATTGAGATATATTTTTTATCCCGTAACATCGGCAGTCTCTCTTAAAAATGGAAAAAATTAAGGCCCTGGCTTCATTGTCCAGGTGGTCCCATCGGGTCCGTCCTGAAGAGTTATCCCCTTGGCTCCGAGCTCATCCCTGATCCTGTCTGCACTAGTCCAATCTTTTTCCTCTCTGGCCCTGGTCCGCTCCTCAATAACCTTCAACACATCGGCTTCTGTCATACCAAGAAGACCCAGTGCCTCAAGATTCCTCTTTCTAAGATATGCATCAGGGTCTTGACTGAGCAACCCCAGCACCCTGGCGGCATCCTGGATTGCATCTGCTCCGAATTTCAAAGGTTCTATGTAAAGGGCAGAAGGCCTCTTTTCGGCTTCTTGGCCAAGGCGATTTAAGGCCCTAATACCATCAAAGAGGTGCCCAAGGGCCTGCGCGGTATTGAAATCATCATCCATGGCCTGGTCAAATCTATCTTTCAGATGATCAAGTGTATCTATTGCCTTCCCGGCCTCATCAGTGAGGGGCCGTTGTTTCTTTATTGGTTTATCAGACAGATGCCTTGCCTCGGAAAGGGCCGTATAGCATCGATCAAGGGCAGAGGTCGTCTCGGTCAGGGCCTCAGGGCTGTAATCAAGGGGACTGCGGTAATGCTTGGACAGAAGGAAGAGCCTCAGGACCTCCGGATGATATTTTCCCAGGATCTCCTGGATGGTTACAAAATTTCCCAGGGATTTTGACATCTTCTCGCTGCGGATCGTTACAAAACCATTATGCATCCAGAAACGGACAAAGGTCTTTCCTGTTGCCGCCTCGGATTGTGCACGCTCGTTTTCATGGTGTGGGAATATAAGATCCAGTCCGCCGCCATGGATGTCCAGGGTCGGCCCCAGGTACTTCATGCTCATGGCTGAGCATTCTATGTGCCATCCGGGCCTGCCTGGTCCCCATGGACTATCCCATTTGGGCTCACCGGGTTTTTCAGCCTTCCATAGCGCAAAATCCATTGGGTCTTGTTTCTGTTCTCCTACGGCTATCCTGGCTCCGGCCCTCATTTCTTCTACATTTCTTCTGGATAAGGCTCCGTAGCCGGGAAAACTGCGCACAGAGAAGTACACATCACCTCCTGAACTATAAGCATGGCCTTTATCTATCAATATCTCTATGAGTTCAATAATTTCCTGAATGTGTTCTGTTGCCCTCGGTTCTGTGGTAGCACGAAGCACACCCAGTGCCCCCGTGTCCTGATAGAAGTGCTTTATCTCCCTTTCTGCAAGTGCCTCTGGGGAAATTCCTTCCTCAATGGCCCTGTTGATGATCTTGTCATCAATGTCAGTAAAATTCCTTATGAAATTTACCTCAAATCCTCTATGTCTAAGGTGCCGGAGCACTGCGTCAAAGACTACGGCTGAACGGGCATGCCCAATGTGACAGCGGTCATAGGCCGTTATGCCGCATACATACATGCGCACATGTCCCGGTGTCAGGGGCTCAAAGGCCTCTTTCTTCCGGGTAAATGTATTGTAGATTTTTATAGTCATGATGATTAAATGGCGGCTGCGTTACGCTTCAAGCAGTCAAGTATAAGAACATATTGAGTAACTATTCAGGTGAATAGACTGAAGGTAGAAGGCTAATAGGGACAAATCGTGCGTGATCACACAAAACTGCGGGCATTTGAGTTGGCTGACGAGATTGCAGTATTAGTTTAGATGGTTCATCTCTGTTCGATCATTGCGAGATGGTTGAAATCCTTCAGACTTCAGCCTACAACCTTCAACCTGAATAGTTACTATATTGATTTCAATTTTTCAATTAGGGATTGAGGAATTGAACGCTTTTTTTGGATATTAGTTCGAAAATCCTTGAATCTCTCAATTCCTGAATCTAATATGTTAAACTTGATAGTATAGGAATTTCCATTTAAGAAGCATGTTTTTTTGATGTCTTGAGGATTTAGGGGCCAAAATACTTATCTGGGAGACTATGGGAACAATGGTTTTTTTACAGTTTTTATTTAAAGGTGATATATGCTTAAAGCAGGGATTTTTTTGGATATTGAAAATCTGGTACGATGCGGGGGCTGGGGAATTCGATACCGCGTTGTTAGAGAGTTGGTAGAGGCTCAAGGAGCCACGGTACTACGGGCAAATGCCTATATGGCAATCGATTCGGAGCGGGAAGAAAAGGACATCGACTATAAGAGGAAAAAACAAGAGTATCGAGAAGCGGTCAGACGTGAAAGTTTCCACTTAGTTTTAAAGAAAGTCCAGCGCTATAGAAATTCTGAAGGAGATATTATTACCAAAGCAAATGCTGACCTTGATCTTGCAATAGACACATTGTTGCAGGCAGGTAACCTGGATTACATACTATTAGGCAGCGGTGATGGTGATTTTTTCAGGCTTGTCCGGGCAATTCAGAACAGAGGAAAGCGAGTCGATCTCCTCTCTTTCTCCAACACGAGTGAAATTCTCAGGTGTGAAGTTGATAACCATTTTTCAGGATATCTAGTTCCTGGACTCTTGCCGTCCATAGACAATTCGTCGCGCATGCGCGGTATAATGCATGTCTTTAACGAGGAGAAAGGGTTTGCGTTTCTGGCTGTGCGAACCGGTCTTGCTGTCTTGGATATTCGTGACGATGTCTTTTGCCATATCAGCGATTTCAGGCACAGAGACGGACGTGTTGTGACTGATCAGTCCTTTGCTCAATTAAAGACTAGGCAGACGATTATTGAATTCGAACTTGTTGAACGTAGTGATGGCAAGGTAAAAGCAGTTAATGCCACCGAGTTTGAACCAGAAATGAGATGAGCCGAAGGGCCGGCTCACCATTTCCCGCTTCTTTAAAGCAAATGGGAAAGTATTTCAGCCCGATCCTGCCCGGTCCTTCGCCTGCAACCAACCAAAACACGAAAGATTGAACGCACTAAATAAAACAACATCCAGCCTTTCGTGTCTTCGTATTTTCGTGCTTTCGTGATCAATTTTTTTATCTTCAAACCTGTGTGGTTCCGGCTTGTCCGGATTAGGAAATTAGGGATGTATTCAATCTAGTCAATGACGTCCCGCAATTCCCGCAATTCCCGCAATTCCCTGCGACCAAAGCCTGATTTTCATTTCAAGGTTTTTCAGTTAAGTTGTGCCTTATGAGTTCTGTACAAGTTAGCGCCATTCCAACCGTGCCAATGTTCCGCAATCGAAATTTCCTTTTCCTGTGGTTTGTCAACCTCACCACTACTCTGGCCATAGAATTGTTTACGGTCACGATTTTGGTGACGATTTTTGAACAAACAGATTCTACTTTGCAGGCAGCCGGTACGATGGTGTTTCGTATGTTGCCGGCATTTTTGCTGGGTCCTATTGCCGGTGTGTTGGTGGATCGCTTCCCCCGAAAAAATGTGCTCATTACCATGGATCTGATTGGGGTTGTGCTGATCGGTATTGCGATTTGGTTTTTACAGGGGAATGGAAAGGTGCCGGTTGTAGGCATTTATCTCATTCTATCCGGTCTCTCCACTGCCGATGTCTTTCATCGCCCTGCTCGGTTGGCGCTCATACCTTCGTTGGTTTCTCAGCACCAGCTGGTCTCAGCCAACAGTTTTATTCTGGTATCCAACCAGATCTCGATGGCTGTTTCTTATACAGTCGGCGGCTGGCTCATTTTAGCCGTTCCCTTACGTCACATTGCTTTGGGTGTGGTGGTTTTATTTATCATTAGCACCCTGACTGCCTTGCTCATAAATGTGCCCAAATTTCAGAAGGAAGAGGATGTCAGCGAAAAGGAATCATTCCGGTATTCGTTGGTTTCCGGCTGGCATTATTTACGTCAGCATCCCATAGCCAGATCGTTGACTGTAATGGAAACGGCAGAACATCTGCCGCATGGTATTTGGACAGGAGCCCTGATGCTTGCTTTTACAATCCAGGCGCTTCATGGTAATGCAGCTGACTGGGGGTATCAATCAACTGCTTATTTTGCCGGCATGATTATAGGCTCTCTCGCATCTTGCCTGATGGCCGACTGGCTCAAAAAGTTCCCCGGCTGGATTATTATTGTAAACGCGTGTGCCGCAGGCATTTTTACTTTGGCGTATTCCGCTAGTCAGACAGTTTGGATGGCTGTTGTGTTGGCCTTTATTTTTGGCCCACCCAATGCTATCCGGGATGTGGCTCAGGATTCACTGCTACAAGGAACGGTTGAAGAAGGGCAGTTAGGGCGTGTTTATGCGACACGAGAGATGCTGCGAAACGTCGTGTTTATGCTTGCCGGCATTTTTTTCGCGTGGCTCTCTGACTTTGTACCCATTCGCATGATTTATGTTATTGGGGGTGTTATGTATTTGTTCACGGGTGCCTATGCTTTAGGCAATAAAGCCTTGCGAGAAAGTAAGATGGGTAATTTTATCCAACCCCTTGACGATCGGCTGTATGTCGCAAGGCGAAAAGACCATGAATGACGAACAAGCATCTGTAGAAAAGATCTTAACCGAACCTGATTATGATTATGAAGGTTTTGTCGACTACATCTATGGCGGTGATACCTACAAATTATGGTACGGCAGAATTGGCTCCGGCAACGGACCATCTGCATTGGTTCTGCACGGCGGTCCGGGAGGCAATCATCATAATCTCGTGGCGTTTCAGGCATTGGCTGATGAACGCCCCGTGATCTTCTATGACCAACTGGGGTGTGGAAAATCAGACCGCCCGGATAATCCGTCCCTGTGGACTGCTGAACGATATTTTGATGAGGTACGAGCGGTACGGGATGGTCTGGGCTTGAAAAAGTACCATTTGATTGGTCATTCATGGGGAACTACCCTGGCTGTTGGATTTGCCGCCAAACACCCCGACGGCATATTGTCCATTTCTCTCCATAGCCCGGTACTGAGTTTTCCCTACTACATCAATCATGTTGCCCCAAAACTTAAGCAGAGCTTGAGTTGCTTGAATGGAGAAGCCGGGCAGATCATTGATGATTATGAGTTGAGGGGGGTGGGGACAAAGAGCGACTATGACGAAGCTTGCATGGAGTTCACCAAGCGGCATGTTACACACACCTGGCCATTACCTG
>JAUWGF010000053.1:0-10097 GCA_030606515.1 Deltaproteobacteria bacterium
ATGATGTGATTATTACAAACTATGTTCCTCCTGTGCTGGACCACATAGAGATAGAGGGTCCGTCTGAGGTGATGGAGAATACCAGTGCCACCTATGTATGCCGCGCCCACTATACCAACGGAACGGATCATATTGTAGATACGGACACATGGGCTGTAGACCCGCCAACAGCAAATGCGACGATTTCTTTTTCCGGTATTCTGACAGCCGGTGAGGTGGAGTCTGATGAGTTCTGTCAGGTCATGGTTTCCTATACCGAAGGGGAGGTCACCAGAAATGCCAGCCACCCGGTAAACATACTTGATGTGGTGTCTCCACCAGAGGTCATCATAGACAACGGCGATCCCGGTACTTCATCCACTGGTTCCTGGAGAGTTTCAGGAGGATCCGATCCATATGGTGCAAATTCCCTTTACAGCAAGGATGCTGGTTCGACCTATACGTTTGAGGCCGCTCTTTCTGGGCCCTATGATGTCTTTTTCCGGTGGACCGGTTGGTCGAGCCGGTGTACCGCTGTACCTGTGGAGATCTATGATGGTGATAACCTGCTTGATACCCTTGATGTGAATCAGCAGGAGAACGCAAGTGAGTGGTATCTACTTGGCACGTATTCCTTCACCGGCACTGCCCGTGTGCGCGTGACAGCGGTAGGTAGCATTTGCAGCACCTGTGTCGACGCGGTTCGTTTTGTCAGCGGTCTTCCTCCCGAATTGGAATACATAGAGATAGAGGGACCGGGGCAATTCCTGGAGAACACCAGTGCCACCTATTTTTGCCGTGCATACTATAACAACGGCACGGATCAGATTGTGGATACGACTACCTGGTCACTAGATCCTCCGTCCCTGTATGCTGAGATTTCTCCTTTTGGTGTGTTGACGGCATATGAGGTGGATTCGGATCAGCCTTGTCATATTAATGTTTCTTATACCGAGGGAGATGTTACCAGGACCTCTGAACGTAAAGTGATCATAAAAGACTTTACAGGTCCTACTATGGAAAATATCTATGTCTGCACTGGCTATAATGGAAGAACTATAGAATCCAAACAGAACTTCATAGAAATTCTCCAGGACATTGGGGCTACCGAGGTTGGCGACAGGTGGGTATACGTGAATGAGTCCATTGCCCGTACCCATTACATATATTTTGTAGAGGACATAGACGGCATGAAACAGGCCCTGATGGAGGAGGGGGCGCACGTCATCTTCACAGGCCATTCCAACTATGGCCATGGGCCAAGTTTCGCCACAGAAACAGAAACTAACCGTCAGATCATCGAGGATATCCAGCATGTAGATGATCCCAGGATATTCAATGTCTCTACCGAGTGGATTAACGTCAGCCTTCGCGGCATGAGGACAGGCCAGGCATATCCGTTCTGGTGGTGTGAATACCAAGATGGAGAAGACGCCAAAATGCCTTATGATTGGGGTGATCCCGCTGGAGATCCTCCTTACAATTATTATCCGACCTATCAGGTACCAGGGGACCCGACCCATTACAAGATCGAGACCGTACGGCGAGGCGCGATTGAGAGATTCACCTATTCGGCACCTCCGTGGTATTCGCCAACAGGTGAGGAACCTGATCCGGGCAATCCTGACCATCTCCAGTATTATATAACTAATCCTGAACCTTGGGACCCGTCCTTTGAGACAGAGGGAAACTGGGAGGAGCGGTATCAGGAAACGGGATTCTTCAAGGAAAACTACATGAGGACGACCCCATCAGGTAACGGAAGTGATGTAGCCAAGTTTATGTTCAGAATACCAGAGGCTGGCTGGTATAAGGTCTTTGCTTGGTGGCCGGCATTTAACAATAATACCAACGAGGCGCCTTATACAGTCAATCATGCGTCAGGAAATTCCATTATTACTATGAATCAACGGATAAACGGCGGGCAATGGAATGAACTGGGCGTGTTTGATTTCAATGCTCAGGAATATTCCGTGGACCTCAGCAATATGGTTTCCAGTGGCAATGTGATGGCGGACGGAGTCCGTGTGGTCCATGCTAATAATCCTGCAGAAATAGTGAGGGCCAATTTCTATGCCAGGCCACTGCATGGGACCGCGCCTCTGGATGTTAGGTTTTATAATATCAGCACTGGTGACCTTACGGACCGGGAGTGGGATTTGGGAGACGGAAATACCAATCAAACACGCGATTGGATAACCCATACCTACACCAAACCGGGGATTTATACTGTTCGTCTTACCGTATCAGGTCCCATGGGTTCCGATACGGTCACAAGGAGTGCCCTCATATGGGTTGATCAGCCTGAAACGCCACTAAAAGCTGAATTCAGTGTCAGCAACAGGACTGGAACATACCCACTTGAGGTAAGATTCCGGGACCGAAGTGCAGGCAATATTACTGATTGGTATTGGGACTTCGAGGATGGCACAAACAGCACAGCGCCGGATCCGACTCATGAGTATTCTTTTCCAGGGATTTATACAGTAAGTCTTACTGTGAGCGACAGCGCGACAGCCGAAACTTCGACTGAGACCAAGGAAGAGCTGGTCTATGTCGGCATTTATGACAACAATATTGACAACGTGGATTATCCCAAGGTCCACTACAGCTCGAAGACCATTTTGTGCAGGAAGGAACTCGAAATTTTACCGGAAGAAATGAGGTATACCAGAATGCTGTATGATAGTTGTAATTCCGGTAATTATTTTCTGGGCACCTTTCACCGGGGTAAGATGTTCTATACCCTTGCCAATTCACAAACTATTGCTGCTCCGTCCTATCTGAGGGCTTATCTGGAGTGGATGAATGATGAAGAAATCTGGCAGACTATCCAGGAAATTCAGTATGTTTATGACTACTTCGATTTCGATAAACTGCCTACAGAGCAGTAAAGTAATCTCTGTGTGAATGAAGGCACTTTTCACTTTACTCAAAGTCCGGATTATCCTTTTTAAGGATCAGCCGGATGTGACAACTCTGGAGGATTGAAATGGGAAGAAAATTTATCATAGTGTCTCTTACCACAATGGTGCTTACAGGAATTATTTGTTCAGGTTTTTGTATAGCTGATAATTGGGGATCAGTCGATTATTCCGAAATCAAGGCCAAAAAGGAGGCAAAAATCAAGGCGCTGGCCTCCATGGATGTCCAAAGAGTATTTGAAGAGTTGCAGAAGCCAAGTTTTATGTCAGATAGAAAGGGCCTGAAAGGCGCAATCCGGACTGCCTTTAAAAACAGAGAGGGATTAGCCGTGGCTTTTGCCCTTAAAACAGTAGAGTCGATTCAATCGGATGAAGGGGAGCCAGGCCAAGGAAAATCATTTTATATTTCCAAAATGGTACTTGCCACCTTTCCACACAAATCAATTGCGGCCTTGAACCGGATGTACAGAATAAGTGATTCCAATACCAAGGGTAATGTTATAAAAGTCCTTGGTAGTATGCCAAGGGGGCAAGTGAAGCATTTACTGGTAGCTGCCCTCGATAACAAGGCGTTTTGTGAGGAGGAGGATCCGGAGATAGTTGGATCTCCGCTGCGAGTGTGTGATGTGGCGTACAATCAGCTGGTATGGCGACATAGAACAAAAGGCGTACTCAGGACAATCGGTACCTCTCACAGCATGGAAGTGCGTGACTATCATATTTATGTCCTGAAAAAACAACTGTAAATTATCTGAATATCCGGTTACCTGTTTCGAAACCGGATATTAATCAATGTTCACTCCCCCGTGGATCGAGTTTCGGCCCGATTCCTTTTAATTCCGTATATCTTGCCCCATTTCTACAAAAATTTCCATAATGCTTAGTCCGGGATAGTCAGTTTGCTGTAGGGTGGGTGCTTGTTTTGCTTCCTCGGCTGGTCGATAGTAAATAGTGGGAAGGGTTTTTCCAAAGTGCTTTTTCCCCACGGAAATTGATTAAAATAGCTGATGCGACATGATACGTAAAAGGGAATTTGCCTGAAAAGGCTAAAAAGCTGTTTTGAGGATGATAACTACATGAGGATTGAAAATCTGAGATTAGAAAAGACAGAATACGGGCAAAGGTCCGTTGCCACGATAACGTGGGAAAATTCCGACCGAGGTCCCATGGATGTATACTTTGGGACCACTCTTGAATTTGCAGATGCGTTATCACGCAATGCCAATGCCTTCATATCGGCTGCGACAATTGCAGCCCTCGGTCATGGAGAAGGGCGGGTTTCCATAGAAGGGAAAATATGTCCATATCTCAGGCTTGGTCTTGAAACCGCCATTGCATGGCTCCAACATTGGTATGGCTATGAAAAGATTCCCAGAATAGAGGCCGAAGTTCAGGAAACAGTTGAAACGGACCAATCAGGTGAAAAACGTGCCGGGATGTTTTTTTCCGGGGGAATTGATGCCCTTGCAACCTTGAGGAGAAACCGTCTCAACTTTCCGCCTGAACATCCAGGGGCCATTAAAGATGGTGTGGTGGTATTCGGACTCGAAATCGACAAGGAGGAATCCTATAATATTTTACTTGATTCCATGAAAGAGGTGGCCCTGGATGCAGGAATGAATATTGTGCCTGTATACACCAATGTGAGGTACCTGGACGACAGAGGGAGATTCTGGGCTGACCAGTTCGAATCGTCCTGCTTTGCCTCGATAGCTCACGCCTTTTCATCTCGGTTCAATATCATATATCTGGCTTCAAGTTACGACATCCCCAGGCTTCATCCGCACGGCTCTCATCCGGACCTTGACCCCAATTACAGCAGCTATGATCTCCGCATAATACATGACGATATCGTCTCATCCAGATTTGAGAAAACGAGGTTCATATCTGATTGGGAAGCAGCTATTCGGAATGTGAGGGTCTGTAACAAGACCCAGAATTTCCAGAAGGGGCAGTTGAATTGCGGAAAATGTGAAAAATGCATCAGATCCATGCTCTCTTTTCTTGCCCTGGGGATCCTGGATAAAACTAATGCCTTTCCGGCAAAGGATGTAACCCCGGATCTGGTTGCTACGATCCGCATGACCCATGTAAACTATTTTTTTTATGCTGAACTTCTTGACCCTCTGAAGAAACAGGGACGTCAGGACCTGGTGGATGCAATACAGCAGAAGCTGAAACACCACCACGGCGAGGATTTCAAAGGCCGCTTGAAGTCTATTGACAAACAATACATGGGATCAAGTCTTGCGAAGTTGAAGAAACTCGTAGCAGGATAGCGATTCTAATTGCTTATGATCAATCAGATATGAGGATAAGCAATATACGGTTGGAAAAGGGGATACACGGCTCCCGTGTCGTTGCCAAGGTCTGTTGGGAGGATTCTGACCAAGCGGACAGGGATTTCTTTTTTGAAACTTCAGATGAATTCAGCCACCGGTTATCCTGCGATCCCCATCCTTTTCTTGTAGGGTGTATTCTGCCTGCCATGCGTCATGGCGAGCAGAGGATCCGGATAGAGGGAGAGATATGCCCTCTGCTGAAAGCGAATTTGCGTACGGTCACCGGACTGATCAGAAACTGGTATGGTACCCAACGTGTGGCACCTGTCATAGAGGCCAAAATAAGATCGGGGGTTGATTCCGGATCTCACCTTAACCACGCTGCTTCCTTTCTAACTGGAGGAATCGACGGTCTCGCCACTTTGCATACGAATCGTTTGAATGTCCCGATCTCACATCCCGCATCCATCAGGGAATGTCTGATGGTTTACGGAATGAACCCGGAATCGGACAACAGGCCAGAGAGCTTTGAAAAGGCACTTGAGTCTTTAAGGGCTGTGGCCGCAGATGCAAATGTCCGGCTTGTGCCTGTGTATACCAATATAAGAGAACTAGATGAAAATATACGCTTTTTCCTGCATGAATTTCACGGAGCCGTTCTCGCTGCGGCTGCTCATGCATGTTCGTCGGGCCTGCACATGGTCTATATAGCCAGTTCATCTGACATCCCGCATATAATGCCATGGGGTTCGCATCCTCTCCTTGATGAAAACTACAGCAGCTTCAATCTGCGGGTGCGCCACGACGGAATCCTTTTCTCCCGGCTCGAAAAGACAAGGATAGTTTCCGGATGGGATGTTGCTCTTCAAAGTATCAAGGTGTGCACCGAAAACTGGCCTGGGGAAAATTGCGGCAAGTGCGAAAAGTGTCTGAGGACCATGTTGGCCTTAATGGTAATGGGGGCTTTAGAGCGTTCGCGGGCGTTTCTTGCTGACGATGTATCTGCTGACCAGATTACCGCTTCAGTTCGCATTAAAAATGTTTTGAGGTTGGCTCACTACCAGGATCTTTTAAATCCTCTCCTTGAAATAGGGCGCATGGACCTCGCCAAAGCAATCGAGTCGAAAATTGATAATTACCACTTTCAGGAATCACTTAAAACGGCACGAATTCCAAGGCTAAAATGGTGGGAACGGAAAATCCGGTCAAAGCTGTCTGCATTGACCGGTTGAGACCAAATTGCCATAGAAAAACAGACAGTTAATTTCCGCAACAGTACTCCCTGTGAGAGTTATTGAGAAAAGCTGTTACGTACGAGAGTTAAAAAATCCATGATTGTTAATGCGCGTTCATTGCCACAGAATCAAGTTGTGGAAACCGACATCTGTATAGTCGGATCCGGCACTGCTGGGATGACACTTGCCCGTGAGCTCGTCGGCAAGAATTTCCGTGTATGTCTCCTTGAAAGCGGAGGCCGGAAGGCCGGTCGAAAAGAACAGTCTCTTTACTGGGGCGAAAATATTGGGAGGCCCTATTTCCCGCTGGATACTGCAAGGGCCCGTTATTTTGGAGGTTCAACCAACAGGTGGCATGTCCCGCTGGGCGGTGATTTTCTGGGAGCCAGGATGCGGTCCTTGGATGCCATTGATTTTGAAGAACGGGAAGAAGTCCCTTTCAGCGGGTGGCCATTCACCAAAGCGCATATCGAACCATACTATCAGCGGGCTGATGAAATTTTGAGAATAGGACCTCCTACTTATGAGGTAGGTTATTGGGAGGACAAAAAGGAACGGCCCCGTCTTCCGCTTGACGAACAGACCGTTGAAACAGTGATCTTCAAGTTTGGGTCAAAGGACCCTTTCGTTAATGAGTATTATGACCAGGTTATTAATGCAGACAACATCATTACTTTCCTATATGCCAATGTCTTGGATATCGAGACAACGGAAACAGGAGATACTGTTACCCGCCTTCAGGCCGGAACTTTTGAAGGCAACAAATTTTGGGTTTCCGCCAAGATAGCCGTTTTAGCTGCCGGCGGCCTCGAAACGCCGCGGTTGCTTCTATTATCCAACAGGGTTCAAAAGAAAGGCCTGGGTAATCAACATGACCTGGTTGGGCGTTTCTTCATGGAACATCTGCATTTCCAGTCCGGCATACTTATTCCGTCAAGAAGTGATTTTTTTAAGCGTACCCGCCTTTATAACAGTGTTCATCAGGTAGGAAACGTTCCGATTATCGGAAAACTGGGCCTTTCCGAATCCACACTCCGCAGGGAAAAATTACTCAATTACAGTATGGAATTACTCCCAAGGACCGTTTTGGAAAGGTATGTTCAGCGGGTATCAGAAGAGCTCGTTTCCTCAAAAAGCGTTTCTGCTCTCAAAACCATCAAGGCTTCGCTTAAGCGGGGAGCCGTGCCGAATGAAATGGGCAAACATCTTTCAGATATCGTCGGTGGATTTGATGAAATAGCCGTTGCATGTTTTCGAAAACTCAGTGAAAAGCTCTATAAAGAAAAGACCAATGTATTCCTTTTGGCCCATATGACGGAGCAGGTGCCAAATCCTGAGAGCCGGGTGACTCTCGGGGAGGAACGAGATCCCTTTGGTCAGCGTCGTATGCAGTTGGATTGGCGGCTAAGTTCTATTGACGTGGAAAGCACCTGCCGCGCGCAGAAAATTATAGACCGTGAAATCCGCCGGACCGGTTTGGGCAAGATATTATTCCAAATGGATGAAAATACACCACCTCCACGGATCACTGGCGGATGGCACCATATGGGGACAACCCGCATGCATGATGACCCTGAAAAGGGTGTGGTGGACGCAAACAGCAAGGTCCATGGCTTATCCAACCTGTATATTGCCGGTCCATCAGTTTTTCCTACGGGTGGTTATGCTAATCCCTGCCTTACCATCATAGCCCTCGCAGTGAGGTTGGCGGATTACTTAAAGGAACAGCTTAAGTAGGAGGCAACATGCCCCGCTGGGCAATGGTAATTGATTTATGGAAATGCGTAGGCTGCAAGACATGTTCTTATGCATGTCAGGGTATCAACAAGGTTCCCCTGTGGCCTCAATGGCGCCAGGTTGATGAATGTGAGGTGGAAGGCTTTCAGGGCCCCGACAGGATATTCCTTCCCAGGAACTGCATGCACTGCAGTGAGGCGCCGTGTCTCTCGGCGTGCCCCACTGGGGCCACATATCGCCGTTCCGGGGGTATAATAGATATTGATTATGACCTGTGCATAGGCTGCGGGTCGTGCATAGTGGCCTGTCCGTATCATGCCCGAGCCATCAGTTACAGGGACGAAACCCCATCAGCAGCTTTTTCACCAATAGCTGAAGGCAAGAAACCTGCAGATCGAGTGGGAATTTGCACCAAATGCAATTTCTGTATACAGCGCATAGAATTAGGTTTGGAAAAAGGGCTTCGTCCCGGTATAGACCCGGAAGCCTCTCCAGTCTGTGTGAACTGTTGCATAGCCGGCGCACTGTCCTTCGGTGACCTGGAAGATCCTGAAAGCAACGTTTCCCAATTAATAAAGGAAAACAACACATTGCGCCTCAATGAAGAATTGGGCACAGAACCGTCGATCTACTATATCCTTGAATAACCAGCAACGAGCAACGAGCAACATGCAACTTATCTCCCCCATGAAACAAAGGGTATGGCGCTGGCCGGCAGTGGCAAATTTTTTTCTTGGCGGCATGGCCGGCGGTCTTTATCTGATCCAGTCTGTTCTGACACATTTCGTGAACACGCCAAAAGGCAACTCATTGTTTGTGAAATTCACGCTGGTTGCGTCAGCCCTGATTCTACTGGGACTACTTCTTGTGGGGCTTGAAGCTGGCAGACCAACGCGCGGCCTGTACGTTTTTCGCGAGCCGCGCCGTTCATGGATGTCACGTGAGGCATGGGCTGCCGTTGTCTTTGTCCCGGCTGCAATCCTCAATTGTATCATTCCCAATCTAGTAGTCTTGTCAGTGGCAATTTGCGCAGCCTTTTTTTTCATGGTCAGCCAGGGTTTAATCGTCTATAGCGCCAGAGGAGTGACAGCCTGGAATGTCCCGATAATACCTCTCTTCTTTATTTCGAGCGGATTGGCAACCGGGAGCGGTTTGTTTTTACTCCTGACAACAGTGGCAGGCCTCGGTCTAAATAAGACGGTTGTTGCTATCAGTATCTGTTCTGCCGGTCTTAATATACTGGTGTGGTTTACCTACCTTAAATGGTCGAAGACTCCCGAATTTCTCGCTTCCACTGAAAGGCTCCGCCGCCCGATATCCATGTTCATCACCCTGGGCCTGGGACATTTACTTCCTCTTTTAATACTGCTACCCATGGCAATGGGTTTAAATGAACTCCTTATTCGGCAAATCGGGGAAAACGCTGCTGCTTTTGCAGGACTGTTGCTTATTTGGGCAGGGATGCTTCAAAAATCCGGACTGATACTAAAAACCGGCTACTTCAGGGGAATAGGATTTGGAGAATGAGCTCTTGTCATGCCTAACCCGGGATTAAAGTGGTACCAATACAAATGGATAAGGTTCTGGATGAAGTTCGCCGGTATGAGCCCATCCGGCAGGATTGCCATCCGTTTTGCAACCTGGTTGGCACCGCCTCACAAGGCGGGCACTATCCTTAAAACCATGAACCCCAATGGCTATATAGCTCCCAGCGCCACTATATATCACTCTGATGTCCGCTTTGGGGCCAATGTATTCATTGGTGACCGTGTAATCATTTATGAAGCCGTCTCTGGTGGAGGACCTGCGAGAATTGGGGACAGGGTGTGTATTTACAGGGATTCCATTCTGGAAACCGGATTTGGCGGCAGATTAACTATAGGCCCTGATTCAGCGGTTCATCCCCGGTGTCAGTTAAATGCCTATATGGGATCTATTAA
>JAUWGF010000091.1:0-6985 GCA_030606515.1 Deltaproteobacteria bacterium
GCTGCCGGATCATACAGTGGAAGTGTGTAGGAAGAACGGTTATTGGCTACTGCCAGCCATCGATTGATTTCATGGGCCAGGTTTTCCGGAAGGCGCAGGACCACGTGCTGATATATTTCCCAATGGAACCAGATGACCAGGATCGATCCTGCTGCCAAAAAAGCCGAAATGGCCATCATCAGGAAATATGCAACACGCTCAGGCAGTCTGCCGGACTGTTTTGCCTGCAAGGGGATGCAGACCGCCAGGGCCGCTGCAACAATTAGAAGAAGATAGATCAGGAAACTGCCTGCGGTCTGATAGATATCTATGGCAGAACCAAGGTCCGGCATCGGATGCGCTCCATTCCTTTAACCTTCTAAACACATAGGTGGAAGGTGGAAGGCTAAAGCCAATTATTAATTGTCAGTCTTCTTCTACCTTCAGCCTTCAGTCTAAACACCTATTTGTTTCACTTACCCAAATTTCCAATTTCCAATTTCAACGTTCCATAGATACACGGCAGCTATAGGGTAAGATTTGACGTTTTGCAAGTGGCTCATGAATTTTGCAGATTTTCCATGGATACAAAAGCAATTTGTGTCCGTGTAGTGTATACATCTCCGCACGTTGACTTTTTTCTTTCCGTCTTCTATGGATACGCGTTTATGGAACAGTATGTTGCGGCAGTTGAGGAGACTGTAAGTTTTTTTCAGAAAGAGCTGCCCTGGACCCCGGATGTATGTCTGATGCTGGGCACGGGCCTGGGGGATGTAGCCCGGGCAATGGATGTTGCCTGGAAAGCCGGCTATGGTGACATTCCCAACTTTCCGTTATCCACTTCCCCTGACCACGCTGGGAAGCTCCTGGTGGGTGAGATCGGAAATGCCAAAGTGGCCCTGTTTCATGGACGATTTCACTTCTATGAGGGTTACAGGACAAGGGAGCTTACATTCCCCATTCGGGTAATGGCCGGCCTGGGAGTAAAGGTGCTGATCGGGTGTAACGCGGCAGGAGGCCTTAACCTGGAATTTTCCTCAGGGGACCTGATGCTGATTACGGATCACATAAATCTGATCCCGGACAACCCGCTGAGGGGATCCAACATGGAAAGATGGGGGCCGAGATTCCCTGACCTTTCAAAGGCTTACTCCATCACCCTCAGAGAAAAGATTGTTCAAATAGCCGGGAATCTGGGCATGGCCTTGAGGGAGGGAATATTTGTGGCTGTTCCAGGCCCCAGCCTCGAGACCCCTGCAGAGACCAGGTTTCTCAGGATGATTGGTGCGGATGCCGTGGCCATGTCCCTGGTGCCGGAGGTAATCGTTGCTGTGCACGCAGGGATGGAGGTTCTGGGGATCTCGATTATTGCCAATGTAAATGATCCAGACAATTTCCAGCCCATCCTTATAGAGGACATTATAGCTCAGGCCCGGAAGGCGGAGCACCGTCTAGAACATCTTCTGGTAGCTTTTTTAAAGGAGTCTTTTAAGTGGAATCAGTAGATTTTTTAATATGTGGTGAAATTCTCATATCTCACCCGAATGGTTTCCCAATCCACGGAGGAGCAGTTGCCGTAAAAGGCGATAATATTGTTGCAGCTGGTCCTTTGTCTGAACTTTCAAAAAGTTTTGTTGCAAATAAAACCATTAACAGGCCATCCGGGCTCATACTTCCAGGACTCATTAATTCCCATACCCATGCTGCCATGACCCTTTTCAGGGGCCTTGCTGATGACCTCCCTCTTAAAACATGGCTGGAGGACCACATTTTTCCTGCTGAGGCCAGGCTGACCTCAGAACTTGTGGCACTCGGGACTGAACTCGCCTGTGCAGAAATGATACGGTGTGGAACCACAGGTTTTGTGGACATGTACCTGTTTGAAGACAGTGTTGCCTCGGTGGTTGACAGGGTAGGGCTCAGGGCCTGGCTTGGAGAAGGAGTGTTTGATTTTCCGTCACCATCGTTTGCCTCCGGGGAAGAAGCCCTTAAAGAGACGGAACGTTTGATGGACAAATGGAAGGGGCATCCGAGGATCACCATAACCGTAGACCCTCATACGCCCTATACTTGCAGACCTGAATTGCTCCGGCACTCACAGAAGTTGGCAGAGGCCAAGGATGCACTGATAGTAATCCATCTTTCCGAGACGGAATGGGAGAACGCGGAGATCCGAAGACTCTGCGGGGTTTCTCCGGCAAAGCATCTGGACAGGCTCGGCCTTCTTGGAGATCGGCTGCTTGCCATCCACTGCGTGAGCTTGAATAAAGATGACATATCGCTTCTGGCCCGGAGAGATGTCCGGGTGGTTCATTGTCCGGAGAGCAACCTCAAGCTGGCCTCCGGGGTTGCCCCTGTGCCCGAACTCCTTGAGGCCGGTGTGACAGTCGCCCTGGGGACAGACGGGGCTGCCAGCAACAATGACCTTGATCTTATGAGTGAGATGGACACTGCTGCAAAGCTACATAAGGGCATTAAAAAAGATCCAACCCTTATATCTGCCCCTGAGGCCTTTTCCATGGCCACTACTTGGGCGGCAAAGGCCCTGCACAGGGAGGACCTTGGATGTCTGCGTAAAGGTTCCAAGGCAGATCTGGTGGTGGTGGACATGAATCAGGTACACCTCCGGCCTTGCTATAATCCTGTATCCCACCTGGTCTACGTGGCAAGGAGCGGGGACGTGCAGGACGTCATGGTGGCAGGACGCATGCTTATGGAAAACAGGGTGCTTACTACTATTGACGAAGGAAGATTGCTTGAGAGCCTTTCAAAGGCCGTAGAGGAGTTGGGCCTAAAAGCGTAAAGTTATTTTTGCACCGGATGAACTGCTGAAAAGATGAACATCGAACATCGAACGTCCAACATCGAATGTTGAATGGAAAAACCTAAACCACTAAATGATATTTTAGAGGAAACAGAAGAATTAATTAAGTTTTTCGTTGCGAGTATCAAAACGGCTGAAAAGAAACAGAAATAGCCGTTGAATGTTCGGTATTGGATATTTGTTTTTCATTCGACGTTGGACGTTCGATGTTCGATGTTCGACGTTCATCTTTTAACGTAACCTGTGAACGTTTACAAAACAACTTAGCGTTTATGGCAACAGGGCAAATGCCTTTTCAACTGCCTCTTTTGCCGACTTGACATAGTGAACGTCTGAAAGGTGTTTCCATGTCTTCAGGCCAACCACAGGCTTCCACATCTTGAGCGCAAGGGCTATTTCCGACAGGGTGCCATGGGAGCCTGATATGGCAATCAGTACGTCACAGCTCCTAACGAGTATGACGTTTCTGGCGTGCCCCATGCCGGTGACCACAGGGATCCGGATGTACGGATTTGCGTCAGTGGCCTTGACTCCGGGAAGAATACCAACAGTGATACCACCTGCTTCAACGGCCCCTTTGGCTGATGCCTCCATTACCCCGCCAAGGCCGCCGCAGTAAAGGATGGCTTTGTGTTCAGCAACTCTCCGGCCGACTTCTTCTGCCAGTGTACTCAATTTCGGATCACACAGACCCGCTCCTATAATTCCAACTTTTGTCATTTTAACCTAAATTGAGCGATTAGCCTTTAGCAGTTAGCTATTAGCTTAATGATTACAGGATGTTTTGCTATTACAAACCTTTACCCGTTGGGGGCCATTTCTAATTAATGTAATGCCTTGATTTTTCAAAGCTAAACGCTAATGGCTAACAGCTAATCGCTTAACTTGGGTTCCAACCGTGATCGCCCACAAGTTTCACAAAGCGGACACCACCCATATCTTCCTGATGGATTTTACCGCTGGACTTGGTAATCTTTATAAGCACCTGTGAATATTCATCTCCAACAGGAATGATCAAAACGCCTGGGTCATTAAGCTGATCGATAAGTGGCTGAGGCACTGATGGTGAACCTGCGGTCACGATTATGGCGTCAAAAGGGGCCTCACTCTGCCACCCCCATGTGCCGTCGTCTAACTTAAGGGTAACATTTGTGTATTTAAGTCTTTCCAGGATCTTTCTGGCCTTTGGGAGCAAAGCAGGGACACGTTCCACGGTGTACACAATCCGGGCAAGCTCAGCCAGAATAGCTGCCTGATAGCCCGAACCTGTTCCCACCTCCAGCACTTTTTCATCACCCTTTAGTCCTAACTGCTGGGTCATGAGGGCCACGATATAGGGTTGGGAGATGGTCTGATTACTCCCTATTGGAAGCGGAAAATCACCATAGGCCTGGTCCCAGAGCGCCTCGTCTACAAAGAGATGCCGAGGTACGTTGCGCATTGCCTCCAGGATACGGGGCTCTTTGATTCCCCTTCGTTCAATCTGATGGGCAACCATTCTGTCCCTGGATATCCTGAATTGGTTATTGGGCTTAGCTTTGGATACCTTGAACATAGTAAACAGCCTTGACTACCTGTCCTGATTCCAGGACAATTTGCAGGCACTCTACTTCTTTTTTCCCGAGATAACGCCCCAAAAAGGGTATGCGCTGCCAGAAGTGCCGGTGCACATCATAATAATACCATTCTTCCTGACCGGCCTGGTTTGTTCTTGCTGCTTGTGGCGGGCCAAAGAACTCGGATATGTCGGCCTTGGACTGGCCATGTTTCACCAGTGAGGCATCTACTGCAAGATATTTCTTGGGCGTGCCTGCACAGGATGCAAGAAATAATATCAAAGTTCCGATAAGAAAAAGTGAGGGCAAATTGTTTTGTCTAATTTTCATTATGTTCTCATCTCTTGGGTGACTTTACTAAACCATATACAATGTCACAAATCTTTTCAAATAAAAAAGGAGCGTATTTATGAGATGCTCAAAATGCGGAAGAATAATCTTTGATTATCTTGAGAATTGCTCAAATTGCGGACAGGATCTGAGGGAAATTTCTGCCGGACTTGGAGGTTTTGCAAAACCGGATACCGAACTCATCTGGTTCAATATAAATTTCAAGGCAGATAGTGTCAAGACTGAGCCCGAAGCTGGAAATTCAGTGGACCTTTCCGAAATTGATGTCTCTGACCTGGTGGATGTTTCCACCACTGACACTGATGTGGAGGAAATCGATTCCAGCGATCTTAAGTCTGTGGCCAATGACACAGGCTTTCAGCAGGCTTTGGATCAGGTCCTAAAAAACGAATGACAGATTCTAGATTCCGCTCAAAATGCTCCGGATGCAAGGCGCTGGAATTAGCTCAAAGGTCAAAGCTCAAAGCTCAAAGAGCTATCGCAATCAACCCCTTTCAGCTTTCGGCTTCAGGCTTTCAGCTCTTATGCAACGCAGCAGATGGGGTATTTTCAGCGGAATCAGACTTGAAATAACTGTACTAATAGGCTACATATTTGGTGCACGGGCGGTTAACTCAGTGGTTAGAGTGCCATCCTCACACGGTGGAAGTCACTGGTTCAAATCCAGTACCGCCTACCACAGATGATTTCGAATACTACCAGCTTAGCAACAATTCCCAGGGCCTCAGGTGTCTATCTCTTCAGAGACCCAAAGGATACTGTCCTGTATGTTGGAAAGGCCAAGGACCTGCGGCAGCGGCTAGCTTCATATCTCAGGCCTGGTTCGTTTGTATTGCCGAAGGCAGGCTTGATTATGAAGCTGGCCGGTTCATTTGAGATTATAGTCACAGCTACTGAAAAAGAGGCGCTTATACTTGAAGCCTTGCTCATAAAGGAGCACAGGCCCAAATACAATGTAGTGCTCCGGGATGACAAAGCTTATCCCTTTCTCAAACTTGACATAAAGAACCCGTTCCCCCGCCTGAGCGTTGTTCGGCGCAGAGCAAAAGACAGGGCACTCTATTTCGGACCTTATCCTTCTGCAAAGGCGGTGAGGGAGACCATGAGGTCCATTTCCTCCTTGTTTGGGCTTAGAACTTGCTCTGACAAATCCATGAGGACCAGGGTTCGTGCCTGCCTGTTACATCAGATCGGACGCTGTTCGGCCCCGTGCGTGAGGGCCATATCAGAAAAGGATTATGCTGATCAGGTAAGGCAGGTAAAGTTATTCCTCAAGGGCAGGACTGGTCCGCTTCTTAAGATTTTGAGATCACAGATGGAGGAGGCCTCAGAGGCACTTGAGTTCGAGAAGGCCGCGATCTTGAGAGATCAGATCTATGCCATTGAGAAAGTTGCTGAAAAACAGTCAATAGTGGCAGACATGCACGCTAATTGGGACATTATCGGCCTCGCTCGCAGTGGAGATATCTCAACATTGGCTGTACTCAGGGTGCGGGACGGAGTAATGCAGGGTCAGGAGATATACCATTTGAACAGTGTTATTGAGGAGACGGATCAGGAAATACTATCTGTATTCATTCGTCAATTTTATCAAGAGGGTCCTGTGCCAAAGGAGATAATTCTTCCAAAAGAGGTAGAAAATTCCGGTCTGATTTCAGAATGGCTATTCGACATGGCCGGCAGAACAGTATTGCTCAGAAGGCCGGCAAGAGGTCTAAAATGCAGACTGCTTGAGATGGCTGAAACAAATGCCGGGCAGGCCATGCTTTCCGTTGAGAGACAACACGAGGTATGGCGGGAAAAGGTTTGAGATGAGGCTCGCTTAAAAAAGGTATGGCAGAGATAAGCTCAGATCAAGGAACGGACCCAGTTCCAAGCCACTTCATAGATTGACTCAACTTCCTCTGAGTTAAGCCCTGCACCAAGACCTACTTTCCGTGCCCTTTCAGCGCTCATGAAGTCATCCGGGGCATGGGCATCCGAGTTGATTATAAGCTTTGCGCCATGAGCTTTGGCAAGCTTGGCTACGTGGCCGTTTGTGAAACTGTGACCTTTCCGGCCGGAGATTTCAAGAAAAGTACCATTTCGGGCTGCCAGCTTCACGTCTTCTTCAGAGATCAGTCCTGGGTGAGCGAGTATATCAATGTCTGCCTCAATGGCAGCCCGATTAGTCCCCGGGCAGACAGGCTCCATAATGGTTTCCCCGTGGCAAATCAGTATATCAGCTCCCAGATGCCTGGATTCTTTTGCCAAGGGGGCAATTCGATCAGGATGA
>JAUWGF010000165.1:0-4021 GCA_030606515.1 Deltaproteobacteria bacterium
CTTGCAAAAAACTCATAATCCGGTCTTTTGTTGGTGAGGCATTATAGCGTGGAGAAATTTGCCTTGAATAACCAATATAACCTGAAAGAATAAGAAAATGCATAAAAACATGGACGCATCATGTCCCGGCCCCTTTTATGACTTTACTTAATTTCAATGCTCAATAAAGACTCAGTAAAAAACCTATTTTCCGAATCCAGAAAGACGATTTCAGAAGCAAAATACTGCATATTTATTGTAACCATTTTGTATTGCTGCGCTTTAGTTATTGGCTGGGCATATCCGGATAACTTCCCATTTTTGCAGGAGGTGACAGGAAAACTAGCTGATAAATTCCTGGATAAAAAATCTATAGCCTTTGTTCTCCAAATATTTGCCCATAATCTTTTCGCAACCTATCTCACCATGTGCTTAATAGTTTTGTTCGGAATAATTCCTGCGTCCATAGCAATTTTCAATGGCATCATTATGGGTTGGGTAATTGCAAAAGTTTCGGGAGTGGCAGGTTCTGAAATTGCGGTTATGATAGTCCCACATGGGATTTTTGAATTACCGGCTATGATGATCGCATGGGGGATTGGCATATGGAGAGGATTTGGCTACCGATTCTCAGAAACTCGTCTTACATCGAAGGAAAGATGGAGAAAGGCCAATATAGTGTTTTTTACTATGGTTCTACCTTTGCTATTTTTTGCGGCAATCATAGAAGGCCGCTACCATATCTTAAAGGAATTCTTTAAATAAACCATGAGATACTCACAGGCTAAACAGGGAAGAACTTTTATTATTCGTCTTGAAGATGGAGATATTGTTCACGAAGAAATTGAAAAATTTTCCCGTGAAAAATCTATTAAAGCAGCAGCTTTAATCATTCTTGGCGGAGCCGACAAAGGTAGTAAACTTATAGTAGGCCCTGAACATGGACGCAGAGAACCAATTATTCCTATGGAACATATTCTTGATAATGTCCATGAGATAGCCGGGACAGGAACGATTTTCCCCGATGAAAAAGGTAAACCTATATTGCATATGCATATGGCCTGTGGAAGAAAAACATCCTCAGTAACCGGATGCGTTCGGAAAGGTGTAAAGGTATGGCATATAATGGAGGTAATATTATTTGAATTAGTTGACACAACAGCAGTTCGTGCTTTCGAGCCAACTACAGGATTTGAATTACTAAAGCCTTAACCCGGATAAACCGGAATAGTGCCTTAAGTGAACTCAATTAGCGTAATACTCTAGGGCCTCCGGCAACAAACTCCGAATTTTTGCAATACGATCGTAATCGGTTGGGTGAGTAGAAAGAAATGAAGGGGGAGAGGAGGCGGACTTTCCCCTGGAAAGGCGTTCCCAAAACCCTAGAGCACCTCTAGGATCATATCCCGACTTTGCCATCAAAATAAGCCCTATATGGTCTGCTTCATATTCCTGGGTACGGCTGTATGGCAACATCACGCCTACGTTTGTCGCCAATCCGTATGCAGCATCAAACACCCTTATCGTATTGGCCGACTGGGTCCTGATGGCTGTCTGTATAGCCGTTTCCCCCAGTTGGGCCAACAGAGTCAGGCTCATCCTTTCCGCCCCGTGCCGAGCCATGGCATGTGCAACTTCGTGGCCGATCACAGTAGCTAGGCCGGTTTCATCCTCTGTATATTTCAGGATACCCGTATACACAAATACCTTGCCTCCCGGGAGACAAAAGGCATTGGCCACCTTGTCATTTTCTATGAGCGTGAATTCCCAATCGAAATCCGGTCTTCGGGCAGCGTTTGCAATTCTCCATCCCACTGTCTGCAGCATCTGATTTAAGACCTGATCCTGACTGACCCTCTCCTTTTGAAGGATGCTTTTATAGGCATTGAACCCCAGGGACCTTTCCTGCTCCGGACTGACCAGCATCACCTGGGACCTGCCTGTGACCGGAGCCTGGGAGCAAGCATAGAGGAAGCAACAGAAGAGCAGGGCCAACACAGACATGATTCCGCTGAAAAAACCCAATCTGCGACGTTGCATAAGAGCTGAAAGCCTGAAGCCGAAAGCTGAAAGGGGTTGATTGCGATAGCTCTTTAAGCTTTGAGCTTTGAGCTTTGAGCTAATTTCCGCGCCTTGCATCTCAGGCTTTTTGAGCGGAATCAAATTTCAGGCAACCATCTCTCCTGATGACATTCATAGTAGATCATTTAGTAAGATGGATGCTCAGTGATCAATTGTTTCTTCATTTACTTCCACCTCAAGCTCGAAAAAACTGGTACCGCAATCATAGCATTTAACATATATCTTATTCTCCTCCTGTAATGAAACGTAGATCTCATCACATCCGCAGGAGCATGGAGCTTCTACTGACTCTTTTATTATTTCTTTAATAGACGAATAAAGCGTGGCCGGTATATCCGGATCATATACTATTTTCACTTTGTAGCCTCCAAAAAATGCGCCGAACAAGAGCAATAACTGTCAGCAAGTACGCATTGGTCACGCATCATACCAACGCGATTAGAGAATTGTAAAGAATTTTGATGCCCTTTTGACAAAATATGGGGCCACGGCCCGGTATTGGCATTGGAGATGATTTCATTTCCTTATTGACAAATTTCAAAAGCTCAATTATGAGATTATTCAGTGAATCATCATTCATTAATTAATTAAAATAAGGAGGAGAATGCGGGATGAGAAGTAGAAAAGTATTATCTCTGTTGGTTGCGGTCTGTTTCGGCCTGGTAATGGCAGGCGTAGCCGTAGCAACTGACAAGGGACCGGAAACCATCACCATGGAATCAAAGGTGTTCCCAAAACACAAAAAGTCGTTGGTCGTCTTGAGCCACCAGAAACATAATGTGGATTACAAGATTGCCTGTGACGACTGTCACCATGTGTATAAGGATGGCAAGAACGTGTGGAAAGAGGGAGACAAGGTCCAAAAATGTGAGGCCTGCCACACCGAAGCCAAAGCGCCGAAGGCAAAAGAGGGCGAACCAAAGCTGAGCAAGAAAGAAAAGATCAAGGGGTACATGTACTCAGCCATTCATGAAAACTGTGCGGGTTGCCATAAGAGTCTGAAGAAGGCGAACAAGGAACTGGATATTCCGACCAAGTGCGGCGAGTGCCATCCTAAGGTAGTCAAGTAGCCAAAAAGATTAGGGTAAGTGTCTTTTTGTACCTTACCCTATTTTTTTGTACCATGGCCATGGAATGCAAAAGGCCAATAATCCTTATGGATATCCATTACATGTTCTATTACTTGAGGTCCGGGCCCGGAATTATCCAGCCTGGAGACAGTATCACTGTCCAGAACGCTCATGCCCTTACATTCATCTAAAACCGCAAGCACGCCATCTCTAAGCCCTGTAAAGTTATAACCACCTTCAAGGCAGAATAATATCCGGCCCTTACAGCATGACTCTGCAAGATTGAGCAATACCCTTGCCATATAGGCAAAGCCATTTACAGTGACTTCCATGCCTCCCAGGGGATCATCCAGGTAAGTGTCAAACCCGGCTGAAACGAGTATGAAGTCTGGAGAAAAGGATTTCCCTATGGGCACGAGCAGGCGATTGAAAATGGCAGCAAAGTCCTCATCTCCGGCACCAGGGCTCAAAGGCACATTTACAGTAAAGCCCTTTCCATAGCCTTTGCCCATTTGATCTACACTGCCGCTTCCCGGATAATAGGGATACTGGTGGGTAGATAAGTATAATACGCTGGAATCATTGTAAAAGCTGTGCTGAGTGCCGTTCCCGTGATGAAGATCCCAATCTACGATCAAGACACGTTCACAACCAAGGACCTGTTTTGCATAATGAGCGCCAAGGGCCACATTATTAAAGATGCAAAAGCCCATGGCACGATCTTTTTCTGCATGGTGTCCCGGAGGACGTAACAAGGCAAATCCATTTTGCGCATCAGGCCCGGCTATTTCATCCATGGCGGCAAAAACTCCTCCAACAGCCAGACAAGCCGCTTCCCACGAACCTGCGCTTGTAGCTGTATCCGGATCCAGCCGGTAGAAATCTCTGCC
>JAUWGF010000026.1:0-14134 GCA_030606515.1 Deltaproteobacteria bacterium
GTGCAACAAGTGTGGTATTTGCTGGATATATTGTCCTGACATGGCCTGCATCCAAACTGAAGACGGCTTCTTTGAGATAGACTTGGAGTACTGTAAAGGTTGTGGCATCTGCGCCCACGAGTGCCCCAAAGATGCCATAACAATAGTCCCGGAGGAGGGATGATCATGGCCAAACGCGTGGGAATTGAAGTATCAATTGCACTAGCTGAGGCGGTAAAGCTGGCGAATGTAGATGTGATCCCTGCCTATCCCATTACCCCTCAGACCCATATTGTGGAACACCTTTCGGAAGTAGTAGCAAATGGAGAAGTCGACGCTGAGTTCGTCCTGGTAGAATCTGAACATGGAGCCATGAGCTGTTGCTGCGGTTCTTCAGCAGCCGGGGCCAGGACATTTACCTCATCCAGCGCCCAGGGCCTCTTGTTGATGAGCGAGATCCTTTTCATACCCGGTCCAATGCGGTTTCCCATAGTCATGGCTGTAGTGAACCGTGCATTGTCTGCACCCATCAGTATCTGGAACGACCACCAGGACATAATGAGCCAGAGGGATATCGGCTGGATACAGACCTTTGCGGACACCGGCCAGGAGGCCTTTGATCTTATGCTTCATGCCTTCAGGGTGGCTGAAGACAGACGGGTGTCCTTACCCATGATCGTAAATATTGACGGCTTCACCCTGAGTCACGTTGTCGAGGCTGTAGAGCTCTTGAGCCAGGAGGAGGTTGATCAGTATCTTCCACCCTTTAAGCCCCGCTACCGCCTGGATCCCAGAAAGCCCATCACCATGGGTCCTGTAGGTATTCCTGAGATATATTCAGAGGCAAAGGTCGCGCACAATGAAGCCCTCAAGGCATCCAGGAGGGTGATACTCCAGGGATGGAAAGAATTTGCCGAACTTTTCGGGCGTCAGTACAATCCTATTGAGACTTACCGCTCTGAAGATGCCGAAGTTTTGCTGGTCACAATGGGCAGCATTTCAGAGACAGCCATGACCGCAATAGACACTATGCGTGATAAAGGGCAAAAGGCAGGGCTTGTAAAAATCCGTCTGTGGCGTCCATTCCCCGGGCCGGAATTTCGAAAGGCTGCCGGAAAGGCAAAAATCCTGGCAGTAGTGGATCGCTGCCTGCCACCTGGCGCAATCTGCGGCCCGGTGGGTACTGAGCTCAGGTCTCTTTTCTACAAGGTGCCCGGGGCCCCTAAAATTTTCAACTTCATTGCCGGGCTTGGTGGACGGGATGTAACTGTTGAGCGGTTTGAAGAAATGGTCGACAAGGCTACAGCATTTGCCAAGAAACGTCCAAAGGAACTGTACGAAGTGATCGGAGTGCGTGAAAAATGATACCTGAATTCGAAAAATTCAAACGATTTAAGGCAAAGAATCTCCCCAAGGAAGAGCTGCTTGCACCGGGCCACAGGGCATGTCAAGGCTGTGGTGAAGTCCTGGCCCTTAGAATGGCTATGAAGGCCTTGGGGAAAAATGTTATTGTCTGTATGGCCACAGGCTGTATGGAGATCATTACTACTCCATATCCACAGACTGCCTGGAAAGTGCCATGGATCCACATTGCTTTTGAGAATCCGGCATCCGTGGCATCGGGCATAGAGTCTGCCATGAAGGTCCTGAGACGCAAGGGCAAGATCTCTAAGAAACACGTAGACATACTGGCAGTGGGAGGAGACGGCGCAACAAGTGATATAGGTCTTGGCTGGATCTCCGGTGCCTTTGAGCGAGGCCACGACTTCACTTATATTTGCTTAGACAACGAGGCATACATGAACACGGGAGTTCAGCGCTCCAGTTGTACTCCATACGGGGCCATGACAACCACCAGCCCTCCAGGCAAAAAGAGCATTGGCCAGGTCACCTGGAAAAAGAACGTGCCAGCAATAGCAGTGGCCCATAACATCCCCTATGTAGCTACGGCTTCGCCTGCATATTTCCTGGACCTGATGAATAAAGTAAAAAAGGCGGCCCTGGTCAAAGGACCTGCTTACCTGCATATATACTCACCGTGTCCAACAGGTTGGGGATCGGCACCTGAGCGCTCTATCGAGTTTGCCAAGCTGGTGGTGGAGACAAGGGTCTTTCCCCTGTATGAAGTTATCGAAGGACGCTACATCATGAGCCGCAAGATAACAAAGCCCAAGCCTGTTCAGGAATATCTGAAAGGCCAGCGTCGCTTCCGCCACCTGGATGAAGAACATATCGCCTACATCCAGCAGCGGGTGAATGCTGACTACGAAAAGCTGGTCAGGTTATCTGAGATGACGTAGTATTCTATTGCACTGCCAAGCTTCAAAGGGCGTTTTAAAAACGCCCTTTTTTTAAGCTTTTCCGAGTTCCTGCGCAATCCTCTAGTTGTGCTCCCCTTTCACGGCTTCAGCAGCCCCTTCCACCTTCTCCCCCACGGCTTCAGCAGCCTCTTCTGAGGTCTCCTTAACGGCTTCAGCAGCCTCTTCTACCTTTTCCCCCACGGCCTGGACACCCTGCTCGGTTGCATTAGCTCCTTCCTCGGCCATTTCGCTTACATCCTGCTTCACCTGCTCAACGCCTGTTTCTTCTTTCTTGTCGCACCCGATGAGACCGAATGCCCCGACGAGGGTCAATGCCAAAATCCAAATTGTGAGTCTTCGCCTCATAGTCCTCTTCTCCTTGTTAAAAGTTAACACCATATCTCAGGAAGTAACCCTTTTGATCCAGACTTTTTGGACCCTCCATGTCTTCAGGGGAACCGCAAAACGCCTTCAGTTCATTTGTAGCAAAGAAAGGCGATGGTGTCCATATTAACGGAGTACGATTAACTGATCTCAAAACAGGTTGGAGATGATCTCATACCCACCGATCCAGGAGCCGATCATGCTACCGAGGCCCGGAAGCAAGAAAGCCAAAAAGACTTTAAGCAGCTTGTTTTTCCACCAGCCGATCAGCGTGGACATGTCTTCCAGTACTGTTTCAAACTCCCTGACCACCGGTGGCTGAACCAAAACTTGGACAAAGGCGGTGACGTAGCCGGCACCGATGACAGGCGTCAAGCTGGTCACAGGCGCCGCGGCAAAGGCGGAGACAATGGTAAGCGGGTGAGCTAAGGCCAGCATGGCCCCTATGGAAGAAGGAATGCCGTTAGCCAAGATCCAGTAAATAATATTATCACCAGCTACATCGCACCCTTTGTTCCATGCAATTGCTCCGAGAGAGGCAAGGATTACCGCAGGGATAGACCAGCCCAGAATTCTCCAGATCGGGGAGATAGGCGGAATAACATTGATTTCCTCCATCTGGGCATGCCTGTCTTCCAGCAACGCCTTTTTGATTCCCTCGACATGGCCTGCTCCCACCACTGCAACGATTCGCTCGCCCTCTGCGTTCTTGATTCTTTCGGATAAAAACGTATCTCGTTCGTCGATAAGGACCCGCTTCAGCTCCGGCAGGGCCTGCCCCAGTTCCAGCATAAGTTCTGAAAGGACATCTGTTTTCTTTAATTCGTTCAGCTTTTCTTCTGTGATTTCAGTCCGATCAAACAATCCAGCCAATAGACTGGCCAGCAGATAGTTTTTCTTGAAAAAGGATGTGGCATGCCAGGCCCGCCGCAGAGTGACCCTGACATCGCGATCGCACAGGGCTATGGAAATCCCTTTTTCCTCCGCAGTCTTCACAGCCACCAGAAGTTCTGTGCCGGGTAATACCCCAAGCTGGTTTCCCAACTTTTTCTGGTAGGAAGCCAGCATCAGGTTGAATAACAGGGTACTGAGTTGCTTTTTGCGGATGATTTCCTTAAGATCCAGAGATTCCCAACGTTTCTTTTTGGACAGCGTCTCGTACCTTTTGGCATCAAGTTCCACGCACACGCAGTCCGGCGTTTCGCTTTTTATCACCCTGCGGACCAAATCGACCGAATCCTTAGAAATATGAGCTGTGCCGATAAGGATAATCTCCCTGGTCCCCAGATGGATGACCTGTACGTCCGAGGGATAATCTCTGTTTAATCGTTCTTGATCCAGCATCAATATTTTTCCAATAAGTGTGAACCTCTGGCAAAAACTCCGGGTTTTGTAAGAGGCTCGGTGTTATTATTCTAATCCTGATCCGTGTATCAGATTCAGTTTAATGGAATTGTCTGGAAAAAACAGTCCCAAACTTCAATATTGCCGGACTAGACAGGGAAATACCTATAAAGGGGCCTTAAGAGCTTTACAAAAAATTTTATAGGGGAAGGGTTTTAATCAATTTCTTCTATGATGAGGTAACTCCGATCACCTCTTCCATGGTGGTTATCCCGGAGAGAAGTTTTCTGCAGGCATCGTGCTTTAGTGTCCTCATTCCCTCTTTGAATGCCTGCTTTTTAATGGTTTCTTCATTTTCTTCCAAGTGGATCATTTCTCTGATTGTATCAGAGACAGAAAAGACCTCGTAGATCCCGATCCTGCCCCAATAACCCGTATTGCGGCAGCGGCTGCAGCCCATACCCTTTTTCGCCTGTGCGTGTTCTGAGGCTTTGTAGCCAAAGGCCCTTAGCCGATCCGCCGGGATCATTACGGGTTTACCGCACGATTTGCAGACCATACGCACAAGCCGTTGTGCAACAATTCCAATCAGGGTGGATGCGATAAGGTAAGGATCAAGGCCAAGGTCCTTCAACCTCGTAATCGCACTGACAGCATCATTGGTGTGCAGAGTGGAAAAGACCAGGTGGCCGGTCAAGGCTGCCTGTATGGCATGCCGGGCGGTTTCACCATCCCGTATCTCCCCGATCATGACGATGTCCGGGTCCTGTCTCAGTATGTTCCTGAGTATTGAAGCAAATGTCACATCTATTTGTGGCTGCACTGCTATCTGATTAAACTCTTCGCAAACCATTTCAATGGGATCTTCCACAGTAATTATATTGATATCCGGTGAGCTGAGATGTCGAAGTGTAGAGTAAAGCGTGGTAGACTTTCCGCTTCCTGTTGGTCCTGTAACAAGTACTATGCCGTGGCTATTTTGAATAAAACACTCATAGGCCTGAAGGTCCCTTTCTGAGAATCCAAGCTTGGTTAGGTCGCTGAAGAGTATCTCCGCACTTTGCAGCCTCAGCACAACCTTTTCACCAAAGGCAACCGGTATAGTAGATACCCTGACCTCTGCCTCGTCCTTCTTCCAGGCAACTTTCAAACGACCATCCTGAGGCCGGCGTTTTTCCGCTATGTCCAGCCTGGACATGGTTTTTATTCTGGTGCATATTGGTTCGTGTACTACCCTGGGCAGACGGTAGATGGTATGCAGGATGCCGTCTATGCGAAGGCGTATCCGGGACTGTGTTCGCTTTGGCTCTATGTGAATATCGCTGGCACGCTGATCCAGGGCATACTGAAAAAGGTGATCCACTGCCTTGTGTATGTATTTGTCTGAGGATGCGATATCCGGAGCTGCCAGCCGCACATACTGTTCCAGGTTGGATATATCCGCTGTTGGAATTTTGAGCACATTTTCAGCAGCAGCAATGGATTGTTTGAAGTCAAAGAATTCACTTATAATGCGCTCGATGTCTCGGCGGGGAGCTACTGAGATACGGGTCCGGGCCTGACATGCCCTCTCGACATCCTGTTGAAGCTCCCGATCTTCGGGGTCGTAGCAGACTATTTCGAGCTCTCCATCGTCCCAAGAAAGAGGCAGCACCAGGCGCTTTTTGGCAAAAGAGGCCGGAAGTGTCTTTGTCACTACCTCCATATCAAGGCGTAAGGGGTCCAATCGCCTGAACGTCCACTTATGATCTCTTGCTATAAGAGAAATAATATCTGCTTCTTCCAGATCAGTGTCAAGGGAATCCGCCCGGGGGAGTTGCAGTGAATCCAGCCATTGCACAAGATCCTGGCCCTTCCGTCTAGGTATGGAGAGCTTGGGTGTTAATTTAGCGATCTGCTCTTTTGATACAAGGCCTTCCTTTTCAAGGATTTGGAAGATATAGTCAGGATCGTAGTATGGATGAGACATGAGCCTGTCCGTCTTTGTGGTCTTGAGGATGGTTTTTAAAGTGCCGGCTATGCATTTTTTATCGGTGTAAAGCCCTCAAGTCTGTAATTTTCGTGTCAGACCCTAAGAGGCTGTCTGAAAATTGCTGCAGGACGAACCGTATGCGCGGGCCTGCGGTTTATGCAGAATTTTCATTGAAAAGATGGACATCCTGCTGCGGGAACGGGATGCTGATACCGGCCTCGTCAAAGCTGTTCTTGATCTCCTCGGTGAGATCAAATCGTACCGTCCAGTAGTCTCCGGTCTTCACCCAGGGACGCACGACCAAATTTACACTGCTGTCGGCCAGCTCCGATACGGCAATAACTGGTGCGGGATCGGACAGAACACGTTTTTCCTTCTGGAGCAGGTCACTGACTATCTTTTTGGCCTTGGCGATGTCATCGCTGTAACCGATACCGATCACCAGATCAACGCGACGGGTATCATTGGCGGTCACATTTGTGATTACATCGCTGGTGATTATACCATTGGGGATAATCACCTTCTGGTTGTCAGGGGTATTAAGCACTGTATTGAATATGGTAATGCCCTGAACCGTTCCGGTGACACCTCCTGCCTCCACAAAATCTCCCACCCGGAATGGCCGAAAGAGAGTGAGCATGACTCCTGCCGCGAAATTGGAAAGGGAATCCTTGAGGGCCAGACCGATGGCAAGACCGGCCGCACCGACAATAGTTAGAAAAGAAGTCGTGTTAATGCCAAGCTGCCCGACGGCCGCTATAAGTACTACAACAATGAGGGCATAGTAGGTCAGGTTTTCCGCAAACCTGACCAGTGTTACGTCCACGTTGTTCTTATCAAGAAGCCTCCCCAACAGTCTTGATATACGTCTGGAAATCCAGCGTCCTATGATGATTATGAGGATCGCTGCCACCAGTTTCACTGAGTATTGAGCAACCCAGACCGTCAATGTGTCCAACACCTTGCCTAAATCTATCTCCATGCTTCAAATCCTCCTTTTATAGCGGTTTTTCCTACCAGGGTTTTTCCGGTCAAAGCTTTACGTGCCGAATCAAAGACCTGTTCCGCCACCGCCCCCAATCCTTTCCTTTCAAATTCAGATGATTTTCTTTTCATGGGCTACACGTCCCTGCCTAAAAAAGTCCGATCCGGTTAGGTTACTGCCCTAATATTCCCCTGATAAGTTCCCTGCCCACATCCTTGCCGGCATCCGTATCCTCTTCCCCTGCCTCTTTCTTTTCGCCGGTCATGGCTTCATCCAGCTTCTCGACGGCCTTTTTCCAGATAGTCTCTTTCACCTGTTCTGAGACCCCGGCTGTGTCCAGAGTCGGATAGGGACGCATCAGACTTCCGGCCAGTTTCAGACGTAGCTTAGTCTGTCCCTCTTCGCTGGTCAGGTATTTTGCAACCGAGGTGCGTTTCCGGAGTTTTTCGCTGAGTGCCGGAGAAAGAAGCAAGGTCACCGGCATGTCCAGATTGCCGTCCAGCCCGATCGTGCCTTCCGCCCTTGCACCCACGTCCTTCCCGCTCATCCGGCTCTTAATGGCGGCCTTGCCCTTAATTACATGCAAAGTTCCATCAAGGCTCTCAAAAGACAGTCTTTTCAACTCCTCGAGCCCCAGGAGTTTCGCTATTGCCACGGTTACCGGGATATCCCGGAGTTCGCCATCCCGCAGTGCATAAGTGCCTTCAACGCTCAGGGCATCCCGAAGAACCGGCCACTCAATGCCGGCCCCGGAAAAGGTGAAGTGAGATTCCATGGCTCCTGAAACCATGTCGCCGGAGATATTGGCCAAGGCGGGCAAAAGCTCCTGAACCTTTACTGACTTTACATCGAGATCACCTCCGTAGATGAGACCTGGTTTATTAAGATCCACTTTCATCCTGCTTGAAACCTGTCCCTCGGCAACCCCGGCGGAAAGGTCTTTCATAGTCAAAATTCCTTTCTCAAGGTTGTATTGCAGAAGGAAGTCCTTTACCTCAAGCCCCTTGTAAAGGGTCCTGCCAACCCTGACCTCACCAAGGGCCCTGAGACCCGGGGGCAAGGCGGCTCCGGGAGGCTGATCAGATACCTTTGTGACCTCTTCTGCAGACGTCCTCTTTTCTCCAGCCTCTGATGCTGCTGGAAGAACTGCCAGGACTGCAAGGAGCCGGTCGATATCCATAGCCTCGCTGGTGATGTCCAGGCGTATGTCCGGGACCTTGGCATAGTTCTTCACCTCACCACTGAGACGCGCTTTCTGGTCATTCAGAATGACCTCCACCGCATATCCCAGTCTGTCCTGATCGAAATCACTCTTTCCCGAGATATTGGGTTTGACTTCACCGTAGACAAGATCTGCGACAAAGCTCAGATTTCCCTTATAGCTCAACGAAGCCAGATCACGACCCACATCCAGAGCGACCACGAGGTCCGCTTTTGCATCCGTGTCAGGTATTTCTCCAGTTGCATCCCGGACGACAACCTGGGCCCTGTCAATCTTCACCTGTTCCACTGTGAGGGCCAAAGGAAGTGCAGCCCCGGCTTCAGTGCCCGGCTCCGGCTCTGCATTCTTCTCCTCCCCCTCGGCCAGAAATGCCAGGGTCTCGAAGTTAAACCTTCCCTGTTTGTCCCGAAGGATACATACCCTCGGTTCACCCAGGCGCACATCGCTAACCACCACTGCCCCTTGAAGCAAGGGCCAGAGATTATATCTTAGGACAAATTCCCTGGTGCTCAGGAAATCCGTCTTGCCGTCATCCTCTTTAACAGAGACGTCCCTGACGGTTATACCTGTAAACAGGCCTACATCGATACTCCCTATATGGACCTTCCTGCCCAAGGCCTCCTCCGCCGGTGGAATAATCAGGGCCTTGACACGGTCTTCCGTAAGGTAGAAGTGTACAAAAAGCGCAAGTCCTATCAGTACGACGCAAACCAGGCCAACTAACGTAACCAATATCTTGCTCAACTTACCCATAAGATTGCTCCTCTCTTCTAAAACGTCTCTCTGAAAAAACATCCCCAGGGGATATTCACAAACCGAACACCTTTTTCAGGATGTCCGTAGTCCTGGCCACTGGGTCCGTGCGTATTTTCTTTTGGTCAGATCCTCTACGGCCTGAACCAGGACGGGAAGCGCCTCTCCTGAGGCAGAGGCCCTTTCTACTGCCCTATGCACCCCGAGATTCAGAGCCTCCCGAAGCCCGGTCAGGATCTCCTGGTCAGTGAGCCCGTCCTGCTGCCCGACGGCTTTCCCGGCCTCTTTCGGGCCGGTTACGTCTTTTACAGTCTCAAGGGCACTGTCCCAGAACCCGGCATAAACCGATGGGGCAAAAGCCATAAGGCTGAACAGAATCAGGATCGGAAGCTGTCTCATAAAAAGAAGTCCTCCTTTGCTTTACAAAATCGAATGGGTGGTCCGAAAAATGTCGATTTCATCGAGTTTGCTGGTATAGACTTGTTCGTAACAGGATGGAACTGAAACCTGCATAGTAATTTCCCCTTAGATCGTCAACTGATATTTTAGTTATATATTACCATATATTACCTAGTTATGGCTACATTTTTTGTAACGCCTGTATGGAACAAATAGATTGTCCGGTTTCATGTCTGAGATAGTAAGATAGTTAAGTTGTTTTCCAGACTCGCGAACTAGGATAAGTGTATTAATTCAAAGCGGCTGCGGTCGGCTGCAAATTCAGTGGACGATTATCATTGATAGGTAACAATTTGAAGTATATTATAAATTAATGTCTCTTGCTCGTTTCCTGATATCATCTGATGTCCTCTCAAGGGCCCGGAGCACACTTACCCTCACGGGCAGGGAGGCGCATCACTTGACGCGCGTGAGGCGTTTGGGGCCAGGGAGCCTTGTCGAACTCATAGATGGCTCCGGAGTGGTAGCCAAGGCGAAAATCATCCGGATAAATGGGACAGAAGCAGGTTTGCATATTGTGGAGGTTTTAGAAAAACAAAATGATTGCCTGCCGATTAATCTGATTGTGGCCCTGCTCAAGGGAGACCGCATGGGCTGGATGATACAGAAGGCGACTGAGTTGGGGGTTCAGACTATCTGTCCTGTAATTACTCAACATACTGTGGTAAAAGTAGATGTTGAAAAGACCGGCAGACATCTCGTCCGCTGGAAGGAGATAGCCGGACAGGCCTTGAAGCAGTGTAAAGGAAGTCATGTGCCGACTATCTACCCGGTAGTTTCCCTGGAAGAGGCCCTGGAAAAGGTTTTTTATGCCGGGGCAAAAATTCTTCTCTGGGAGTCGGAAAAGAAGCGCTCCTTATTTTCTGCTTGGAGAGACCAGGGAAACAATACTCCTGTGGCTGTTATAGCCGGGCCGGAAGGAGGCTTTTCCAGGGAAGAAATTCTGGCATGTAAGGGAGCAGGCTTTTCCACTGCCACCATGGGTAGAAGGACACTTCGCTCAGAGACTGCAGCCATTGGAGCAGTGGCGGCCCTGGCAGCAATGATGACTTCAGGTTTGGAGGAAAAACGTTGAGCAAGGAATGCTATCATGCCCTGGTGTTGGCCGGAGGGTTTGGGACCAGGCTTTGGCCGAGGAGTCGGCAACACAAAGCTAAGCAGTTTCTCTGCATCCACAGCCGGGAGACGCTTCTTGAGCAGACTATTTCCAGAATTCGGCCTATGTTTCCCTGGGAGAGGATCTGGGTAATTACAAAACCGGTCCAGAAGGAAGATGTGTTAGCCTCTGTTCCAGGTCTTATCAGCTCAAATATGCTCATTGAGCCATGCCCTAAGGGGACTGCGGCTGCAATTTCCTGGGCTACAGCCAGGATTGAGTCCCTCCATCCCAATAGTTTAATGGCAGTTCTACCTTCTGACCATCTTATCGAGGATGAGAAAGACTTCAGATGTGTCCTGGATGCCGGGCTCTCCTTTGCCGGATCTAATCCTTGCCTTGTTACTTTTGGGATAAAGCCTGCTAGGGCTGAGCCTGCTTATGGTTATGTGGAGATTGGCAGGTTAAGAACCAAGATAAGGGGTAAAAATTGCTATGACGTTACGGCATTCCACGAAAAGCCGGACAGAGAGACTGCGCTCGATTATCTTTCATCAGGGACTTTTTTTTGGAATAGCGGAATTTTTGCTTTTTCATCCAAGGTGTTGTTTGAGGCCCTTAAAAAATGGATGCCCGCAGCATGGGGGCCGCTTGAACGTATCAGGTCCCTCTTCGGCTCAATGGAAGAAGCATCCATGGTCAGCAAATACTATGACCTAATACCGGATGATTCTCTGGATAAAGGTCTTCTGGAAAAGGCCTCTAATGTCGTGGTCTTTCCATGTGATTGTGGCTGGCATGACATGGGGGTCTGGGAAACCTATTATGATCTATCGCCCAAGGACGATGACGGCAATGCCATTGATGGACTGGTTGCCTCTGTTGGATGCAAGAATTGTCTGCTCATGTCGGAAGGTGGTATCCTGGTGGCTGCTGTGGGGACAGAGGATATGGTAATTGTGGCTGAAGGTGATGCAGTGCTCGTCTGTCCCAGGAACAGGCTTGATGAGGTTAAACAGGCAGTAGAGAAGATCAAGGAAAGAGGTCTTGTGGAATATCTCTGATGAAGATCCGTGCTAATCACCTCACAGCCCTTCGTATATTACTGTTGCCTTTGCCGTATTTCTTGGTCTATGGAGATGTCAGGGCAAGGATTGCAGCCCTTGTAGCCTTTACTCTCTTGGGTTTTACTGACTATCTTGATGGCCTGCTGGCCCGCCGTGATGGTAGCACACCCCTAGGCAAGCTCCTTGACCCCGTTGCCGACAAGATCTTTATAGCTGTTACCCTGATCCCCCTGGTAGATCTTGGCATCCTCCCCCTTTGGATCGTGTGGCCAATTTTTTTAAGGGAATTCCTGGTGACAGAGTTCCGCAGATTTTGTACAGCATCGAAAAAGCAGCTCCGTGTCACTGAACTTGCAAAAATCAAGACCACTCTTCAAATGATAGGAGCAGGTCTGATTTTCATGACTGATATGTTTCCGGACAAAACAGTTCTTATAGCATTTCTGTCCGGCGCCTTGCTGGCCACTCTATTCCTGGCTACGGCCCTCTATTGGAGGGATGGTCACCTGTCAACTCGTATGCAAACGGCATTGATCCTTCTTGTATTTGGGCTTACCGTAGGGCTGTTACTTAGACCGCCCCATATTATTATTACTTATGGCCTTGTTATGCTTGGCATTACCCTGGTGTCCGGCAGCCAATATCTCATTATAGGCCTTCCCGAATGTCTGAGACAGGGGCTGCCGGCCCTGGGAAGACTTATTGCCTCGTTAATGCTTCCACTCTTGTCACTTGCCCTGATGCCCTTAGCTCCAAAAGAACTGAGCAGCCTGGTAGTCCTTATCGTGGCGCTTGAGTTCGGGAGCCAGGGGCTTGACATGTGGGCAATGCAAGAGAAAGAAATCGATATCTCCTGGATAAAAAGACGTATACTCGTACCTGTTGCCTTGCTGTCGCTGGTGCTGGGCTGTGTGTTTTATGGGTTTGAAAGTGCGGTTCCGGCCTTTCTTTGGATTACAACCGGCCTTTGTATTTGTTACACAGTAGCTAATATCCGGATATACCTGAGAGCCGCTTGCAGGACTCATCATCTTGTTAAAGAACAAGGCATGAGGAGGTGAAAAAGCGCAACTTGCTTGATTTCCGGAAATGCTCCAGTTATAAAAACAATATATGTATGCAGATTCCGGTCTAAGGCTTGAAGAGCTGAACAAACCCTTAACTATCAGGGAAGAGATTCAAGAGCGCGAACGTCTGATCCTGTGTTCCCAGGCCTGTCTCAGCAGCGAGACCAAAGGAAGACTCTATCCTGTCGAGCCCTGTAATATCCGAACACCCTTTCAGAGAGACCGCGATCGCATCGTCTATTCCAAGTCGTTTCGCCGTCTCAAACATAAGACACAGGTATTTTTGTCTCCCATGGGAGATCATTACCGCACCCGTCTTACACACACACTGGAAGTATCAGAGATCGCAAGGACAATCGCCAGGGCACTTCGCCTCAACGAGGACCTGGCAGAGGCGGTGGCCTTGGGTCATGACCTTGGGCATACTCCCTTTGGGCATGCCGGTGAAACTATTTTAAACGAGATCGTGCCCGGGGGATTTTCTCACTGCCGTCAGGGCTTGAGAGTGGTGGATGTGCTGGAAAATGGCGGCCGGGGCCTCAACCTCACCTATGAAGTCCGGGATGGAATATTTAAGCACTCAAAGGGTTTTGGAGAGATCATCCCCAAAAAATCAAATAAGTGGGCCATGACTGTTGAAGGAAGGATCGTGCGCATAGCAGATGTCATTGGCTATCTGAGCCATGATCTGGACGACGCAATTAGAAGCAAAGTGATCTCTGAAAAGGATGTTCCGTCAAAGTGTAAAGATGTCTTGGGAGAAAATCACGCCACCCGCATCTCGACCATGATCAAAGACGTGATAGCAAGCACCAAGGTAGTGGACGGGGAAATGGCGCTTGCAATAAGTCCCCGTCTTTATGAAACGATGATTTACCTCAGGGCCTTTCTCTATGACAATGTTTATAGGGCACCTCGGGTGCATGGTGAGTTTGAAAAGGCCAAAAAGATCCTCTTTGACTTGTATGAGTATTTTTTAAAAAACCAAGACGCCTTTATCCGGGAAAACACCCGGATGTTTGAGGACGAAGCCGTAGACATCGACGACAAGACCCCTTATGAGCGCAGGGTCTGTGATTTCATCGCCGGAATGACTGACCGTTACGCGCAAAATCTGTACTCGCGGATTTTTATACCATCTTCAGTTGTCTAAGATCTACTCCGAGTTTTTTTAACAGCAGTCTTCGCTGTAACAGAACCTCCAAAGGTGGGTTCACCAGGTTCGACAACTCCCTTGGGCATAGAGACTGCTTTATCCCCCCCTAGAATATAGCCTCCGTCCATCCGTATAGTTGCTCCGGTCATGAAACTTGCGTCAAAGACCAGGAAGCGCACCATTTTTGCTACTTCTTCAACCCTTCCGGTACGCTGCAAAAGAGTATGATCAAGTATGGCCTTTTGTTCTTCAGTACTCATTATTTCCCAACCCCTGGTGCGCGGTCCATGACGCGTCTCAACAAAGCCCAGCATGAGTTCATTGACCCGTACTTCAGGGGCACCCTGTCT
>JAUWGF010000081.1:0-7680 GCA_030606515.1 Deltaproteobacteria bacterium
CGCTCCTGTCACTATATGTACCTTGGCTTCCAGCCTTACCCCGGTCATACCAATAGGATCCATGATCCCTCCCTGCTCATCTATCATATACTCTTGTGGCAGAATATGTATGACTTCCCTATCAAGAGGTATGGCTACCGCCCTTGCTGCATCTATGACTCTGTCAACGTCCTCCTGGGAGACCTCCTGGCCTTTGATAGCTATCACCCCATGGCTGTTGAAGCCCTTTATGTGGCTACCGGCAATGCCAATGAACACAGAGCCGATTTCACGCCCGGCCATTAGTTCGGCCTCTTCCATAGCCCTCTGTATGGAATCGACCGTGTTGTCTATATTGACAACTACTCCCTTTCGGAGACCTACAGAAGGATAAGTTCCAACGCCTATAATCTCAGCACCCTTTTCGCTGAACTCACTCACTACCGCACATATTTTAGTAGTGCCGATGTCTAGACCGACAATCATGTTACCGGTTCTCTCGGCCATTTCCTCTCCTAATATTTCAGGCTGGCCAAAGCCTGGCTAGGGCCGTAATCCAGTTCAACCTTAGCTACTTTTTTATATATTCCTGAGCGATAGAGTTGATATAAGATTTTTTCCGCCTTACTGAATTGGGCACTGAGATTTTCAGCGTCAAAGTGAAAAGGAATACCGCTATCAGATGTATAGAGTATTAAGGTGTCTCTTTTAGCTATGTCTATTTGGCTAATATTGTTGACACCCAGAGTCCTTGTGCCCTTACTTGCCATGGATATTAATTCCAGGGCCTTTTGGATTTGGTGATTTGGTGATTTGGTGATTTGGTGATCTATAATGTTTTTAGGATCAATACCTGTGATGATGGGAAGAGAAACAGGCTCTTCTGTTGAAAGTTCATCGATAATTCCACCTTGTTTATCAACCAAATACATTTTGTCAGAATTCAATAAAGCTACCGGAGTACGTTCTTTGATCGTGATCATTAGGTGATCCGGCAATTTTTTCTTAACTTCAACAGTACGGACCCAGGGATGCGCCTCTATGGACGTTGCAATTGATTTCAGATCGAGAGATAAAAGATTGTCCTGGGCGGTCACATCGCTCAGTTGCAAAACCTCCTCTTCTGTGACGCGATCGCAGCCTTTCACCAGGACCTGACAAACCCTGAAAAGATCAGATTGACATGCCCAATGCCGACACATAAAAAATCCTACAAGGACAATGCACATTACGGCTATGCCGACCAATATTTTAGAATTGATAAGCCATGATACGTAAAACACCGGTTTGACAGACTTAGGCCGCGAGCCGGAGCTATGTACTGAAGACCTGAATTCTGAAGACGGCCTTCTGATTTTCATGTTTCCATACCCCAAATGGATACTTCTGGGACAAGTTCTACATCAGTCTCTTTTTTTACACGCTCTCTAATGATTTTCAGCAAGTCCATTACCTGTATGGCGCTGGCTTTCCCACGGTTTACAATAAAATTCGCATGCTTTTTGGATACCTCAGCATCCCCGATTCTAAGACCTTTGAGTCCGCATTGGTCTATGAGCTTTCCTGCTGAATCTCCCGGAGGATTTCTAAAAACGCACCCTGCGCTTGGTTTTCCTATAGGCTGGGTGGTTCTCCGTTTGCACATCACCTTTCTGACATTGCGCCTGATCTGATCAGGGCTGCTTTTGCCAAGTTGAATTCTTGCGGCAGAGATAAGGGCCTTGTCCGGCAGTCTGAAAGACCTGTAATCAAATCGCAATTGATCTTTCCGGAACCAGCAACTTCCGTCTGGGCCTGTAAATTGTACAGCGTCTATCGCTTCCGCCATGGAGCACTTGTTAGTGCCGGCGTTCATGGATATGGCCCCACCTACACTGGCCGGAATGCCCGAAAGATTCTCAAGACCACACAGGCCGTTGCGTATGGACCAGGAAATAAGGGACTTCAGCCTGCATCCTGCCTCTACAGACACTGTTTTAAAGGAATGGCCATGAGGGGAATGGATGCGATTCAGGGACGCCAGGGACATAACTAGCTTCACGCCTTTATCGCTGATCAACAGGTTGCTTCCCTGGCCCAGCACCTTATAGGATATGGAACGATTACTGAGATAAGAAATGGTCTGTTCAAGGGCCTTCAAGGTCCGTGGAACCAGGAATAGATGCGCAGGCCCGCCTATGCGAAAGCTTGTTAGCGGTAAAAGCGGAACATTCTTGCGCACCTGGAGATCTTCTATCCTTTCCAGATCCTTAGAGAGCAAGCGCTGACTCCTTTGTCTTAAGCATGTCCAGAATTTTTGGTCCTATACGCCCTATGGCACCGGCCCCAAGAGTCATGACCACGTCACCCTCCTGCAGGCTTGGTACAATCGCCCGCGGAAGATCCTCGCAGGCCTCTACATAGTGCACTGGGCCACCCCATTTATCCCTGATGTTTCTTGCCAGACGTTTTCCGCTTACTCCTACTATGGGAGTTTCACTGGCTGGATAGATTTCCGTCAGCCATAGTTCATCAGCTTCCCCGAAGGCCGTAGTGAAATCGTCCATTAATATCTGGGTTCTGCTGTACCGGTGGGGTTCAAAAAGAACCACGAGCCGACGTTCAGGCCAACATGCCCTGGCAGCCGAGAGGGTAGCCTGTATCTCAGTAGGGTGGTGTGCGTAGTCATCTACTACTGTCACCCCCTCTGTTTCACCCAATATCTCAAACCGTCTGCTTACACCTTGATATGACATAAGACCGGTCCGGATTTTGTGAAAAGGTATCTCAAGTTCAAGCCCCAGGGCCATTGCAGCCAAGGAATTTCTTACATGGTGCAACCCGGGGACCTTGAGTTGTATCTCGCCGAGTTCGGAGTTTTGCCACCAGGCCTTGAAGGATACTCCCAGACCTTCGAAGGTAATATCTCTGGCCTGTAGATCAGACTCAGGTCCTGTCCCATATGTCATTACCCGTTTTTTTACTGCCGGGAGCATTTCTCTGAGGCGGGGATCATCTCCACAGAGTATGGCAAGACCATAGAAAGGGATTTTGTCTATGAAGTCCAGAAAACACCGGATTATGGCATTCAGGTCTGAATAATAGTCCAGGTGTTCCCTGTCTATATTGGTTACTACAGCTATGCTTGGCGTAAGGCGCAAAAAGCTTCCGTCACTCTCATCGGCTTCTGCTATCAGGAATTCTCCCTGTCCCCAGCAGGCATTGCTTCCCAGGCCATTCACCTTCCCGCCTATGATGACCGTTGGATCAAGGCCACCGGTGCGAAGCACAGAAGAAATCATAGAAGTCGTGCTGGTCTTTCCATGGGCCCCAGCCACTGCTATGCCGAACTTCTTAAGCCGCATCAATTCCGCAAGCATTTCAGCCCTTGGTATGACCGGAATTTGGGCAGAATAAGCCTCCTGAACCTCAGGATTGTTTTCTCTGACAGCAGAGGAAATCACCACCACGTCGGCACCCTGAATATTTTCAGGAGCGTGATTCCTGTAAATTGTGCCCCCCAATTTTTTGAGAGACCTGGTGATTTCAGTCTCACGCAAATCAGAACCCGTGACTCTATATCCAAGATTGAGAAGGACCTTTGCAAGGCCGCTCATGCCTATTCCGCCGATTCCTATAAAATGCATATGTTGTTTTTTATACATGGTTACGTACAGTAGAACCTTTCAATGAATTAGTTTCTGTTTCAGAATATGAAAAAGTATGTCCGGCCATCTCTATCAGTGTAGAGGCTATCTCTGTAGCTGCCGTGGGTTTTCCAAGTTTTCGAGCATTTTCTCCCATATTGATGAGCTTTTGGGGATCCTCCAGCAAAGACTGTATTTCTCCCGCCAGTTTTATAGCACCGATTTCTCCTTCCAGGAAGTATTTGGCAGCCCCGGCTTCAGTCAATTTTCTGGCGTTGGCATCCTGATGGCTGTCCGTTGCCCAGGGATAGGGAATGAGGATCGAGGGCTTTCCCAGTGTTGTGAGCTCAGCCAGAGTACCTGCTCCGGCCCGGCAGATAACCAGGTCTGCCCAGGAATAGGATTCACCAATGTTAGAGATAAATGGGGTCACTTTGGCCGGAATGTTTGCATCCTTGTAAAATTTCTCAACATGTGACACATCCAGCTTGCCGGTTTGGTGAATAATTTCCAAATGAAAACCGGATTGCCACAAAACCTGTATGGCCGAACCGGCAAGCCGGTTCAGGCATCTGGCACCCTGACTGCCTCCCAGGACCAGAAGCCTGACATTTGGTGATTTGGTGATTGAGTGATTGAGTGATTGAATAATATTTTTCCGTATGGGATTTCCAGTAAAAATTACCCTGTTTTTTGGAAAGTATTTAACAGTTTCTTTAAAGCTCACAAACACTGTCTTTGCGAACCTGGAGGCCAAACGATTTGTGAGCCCGGGGATAAGGTTCTGCTCATGGAGGGCTGCGGGTATCCGCAACATTCGCGCTGCAAGAAGTGCGGGCCCGGAGACATATCCCCCGACACCCAGTACCACATGAGGCCTGAATGATTTAAGCCACGAACAAGCCCTGATCGTGGAGAAAGGAAGTCCAGCCAGAGAACGCATGGTTGCTGCAAGGCCTGAGCCCCTGAGAGGCCTTGTGTTCAGGATTCGGTAATCCCATTTACGTCCTGAGAGTGCCTTTTTTTCCACCGGACGGCCTGTGCCTATCCATAGAACATCTATACGGCCATGGGACTCCATGGCCTCAGCCACAGCCATTCCGGGAAACACATGTCCACCTGTGCCACCACCAGCCACGACTAATTTGGTGATTTGGTGATTTGGTGATTTGGTGATTGTTTTGTGCTTATGTATTTCTCGGCTCATAGTTAAGTTCACAGTATAGGAATTTCCATTTCTAAGTACGCCCGAAGGGCGCTCAGTTCACAATTTGCTTACATCTGCGATTCCAAATAAATTCCGTTCCTAAAATCACCAAATCACTAAATCACCAAATCACTAAATCACTCAATCACCCAATTCCCTGGCTGTTTCCTGAAAGGCCATGCCACGTTCTTCATAGTTCTTGAACATATCAAAGCTGGAGCAGGCCGGGGAAAGGAGTATGGCATCACCGGGCTCAGCCAGGGACGTTGCTTCCTCCACAGCTTTTCTCATAGTCTTTTTGCCGTTTTTTATTCCACGCGCTTGAATAACCGGCATTACCTTACTTAGGACTTTTTCAAACGCCTTGGCCTCTTCGCCTATAACAATCGCACCACGAATACGCACCTTTTTTGTGGCCTCGGCCAGGAAAGCATAATCTTCACCCTTGCCGCGACCGCCCACGATGAGCACTATTGGCTGATCTATGGACTCCAGTGCGCGAAGTACAGATGCAACATTGGTGGCCTTGGAGTCGTCATAATAGTCGATTCCCCCATTTTGGACCACCCACTGAAGTCTGTGATATGCCGCTTTGAAGCTTCGGATAACAGACTGTACGGCACCGGCACCAGCACCAGCCAGGCGGGAAATAAGTATGGCACAAGCCAGGTTTTCAATATTATGTCGACCCCTTGGGGACCAGTTTTCTAAGTCATATTCCTCCCATTTATTATCAGGCCACATGACGTTGATTTTTTTTAAAGAGGTATCCAGCCCGGCTCCGGGAACTCCGGGGCGAAGCATCCCGAAGTAGAGCCTTCTGGCACGTCCTCTGTCCTTCCACGTTTCCAGTTCCTTGTCGTCCATGTTGCGAATGGCCCAATCTTCAGGCCTTTGGAAGTCATAGATTGCTGCCTTGCTCTCTCCGTAGCTCTTGATATCCTGGTAGCGATCAAGGTGGTCCGGCGCAAGATTGAGCCATGCTGTTGTCTTGAATCTTGGAGGAGTGAAAGGAAAGTACATGGTCCTTGGGAAGTAATCCAACTGGAAGCTGCTAATCTCTAAGACCGCAATAGTTTCCTCAGTATGTTCTTCAATGAGTGCAGATAATGGTGTTCCAATGTTCCCAGCCCTTACATGAGGCACATTGGCCTTTTTTAGCATCTCATCCACAAGCATAGTAGTAGTGGTTTTTCCGTTTGTGCCGGTGATGCCGATTAGAGGTCCTTTCCAGAAGGATGCCACAAGGGCCAGTTCTCCAACCACAGGGATATTGGACCTGCGTGCTGCCTCAAGGGCAGGAATTTCAGGTGGAACACCAGGGCTAACCACTATCAGGTCGGATGAAAGGCAGGTCTCTACCTTATGTTTTTTTGTCTCCACTCCGACGCCATTTTTGTCACACCAGCCTGCCAGGCCCTTAGGCCACTTATTCAGGGGATTTAAGTCACTGCATATGACTTGTGCCCCTTGAGAGACGATCCATCCGGCAACTGCCCGGCCGGATACCCCCATGCCCAGTATTGTTACTTTTTTGTCCTTCAGTTCCACTCAATCACCAAATCACCAAATTTTTTATCTCAGCTTGAGCGTGCTGATTGCTACCAGCCCCAGTAATATAGAAATTATCCAGAATCTCACAATGACCTTTGGCTCTTTCCATCCCTTAAGCTCAAAGTGGTGATGGATGGGAGCCATACGGAAGATCCTCTTGCCTCCTGTTGTTTTGAAGTAAAAGACCTGAAGAATTACGGATAATGCCTCAACTACGAAGACTCCACCTACAATTGCAAGCAGTATTTCCTGCTTTGAAAGTACGGCTACTGTTCCCAGGGCACCGCCTGCCGCAAGGGAGCCTACATCTCCCATGAAGATCTCTGCAGGGTAAGTGTTATACCAGAGGAAACCCAAGCCGGCCCCTACCATGGCGCCACAAAACACTGCGAGCTCTCCTGCGCCAGGAACCGAAGGAATCTGGAGGTACTGAGCAAGAGTCGAGTGGCCGGCCAGGTATGTAAACAAAGTATAGACTGCTGCGGCTACTATGAAGGGGCCGGCAGCAAGTCCGTCCAGACCATCGGTCAGATTTACGGCATTGGAGGTTCCAACGACCACAAGTAGGGCAAAGAAACCGTACATGATTCCGAGATCAGGCTGAAAGTTCTTAAAAAACGGGATGCTGAGATGGGTATCCCACTTCCCATGTGCGGCAATTATCCATGCGGCTATAAGTACAAAGCCTATCTGACCGGCGAGCTTCCATCTGGCAGACAGGCCTGTGCTGTTCTGTTTTCTGATTTTCAGCAGGTCGTCCGCAAGGCCTATTGTGCCGTAACCGACAAGAATTAAAATGCTTATCCACACGTAAAGATTCCTGAGGTCGGCCCACAGTAGTGTGGCGATCAGGATGGATCCAATGATCAATATGCCCCCCATGCTTGGTGTTCCGGCTTTTGCATGATGATTTGCCGGCCCGTCGTCCCTGATGATCTGGCCCATCTGCATTGCACACATGCGTCTCATAAACCAAGGCCCGAGGAACAATATTATTGAGAGGGCAGTAACAGCCGCATATATTGTCCTGAAAGTGATATAGCGAAAAACATTGAATACAGGCCACATATCGTGGAGGGGATATAGCAGATGAAAGAGCATAGGCCTATCCCTCTCCCTCTCCAAGATGCCTGATAAGGGCATCCACAGCTCTCTCAAGGCCTATGGCCCGTGATCCCTTTACTAGTATGGTTGCCGGAGAGGGCATGCAGTCAAGGGCGGCTGATTCTATCCAGGAAAGCAAATCCTCCGTATTGGGGAAGATACGAATAGCCTTTTGCGAAATACCGGCCTTTTGGGCAGTTTTGGAAACAG